>JBDTKB010000342.1:0-3070 GCA_039935555.1 Ginsengibacter sp.
TTATCATCATTCTTGCTGAACTATGAAATTCAACGGCTCCGGTTTTGTTCGACAGTTCTTTTAAATTTTCAGAATTTACTCCTGACCCCGGCATGATAATTATCCGGTCATCAGCTTTCTGAATCAATTGTCTAATCAATTCAATACCATCCATAGCCCTTGGTTTTTGGCCGGAAGTCAAAGTTCTTTCACACCCAATCTCTATAATGTCTTCCAATGCCTGAAAAGGATCCTTTGCTCTGTCGAAAGCCCGGTGAAAAGTAACACCTAACGGATAGGCGTATTCGATTAATATCCGGGATCTTTCTTTGTCAACATTTCCCTGGGACGAAAGCAACCCCAGTACTATTCCATCGCACCCACTGTTTTTACAAAGCGTGATATCCTGAATCATGATTTGAAACGGTTCGTCAGAATAAAGGAAATCACCGCCCCGTGGGCGAATCATGACATATAATTCAATGGAGAGTTTTTCTCTTGCCTTTTTAATGAAACTATAAGAAGGTGTGGTTCCTCCTTCTGAATAATTATCACACAATTCTATACGGTTGGCACCATTTTTTTGAGCGGCTATACAACTTTCTATGTCAAAGGCAATTATTTCCAATTTATGTTTCATTCAGCTAAGCTTTCTTGAAGATAAATTTGGAAGGATATAATTTTTCTTCACCATCACTTTTTACACAAAACACAAAGCCTTCCTGGATTGCGAAGGCGCCATATTCACCATTTTTATTAAGCGCTAAAAATCCAACTTGCAATGTTTTGGCTTTCTCAGGGTCGCGCTTTACAATGCGGTCCACTGCCTTACGGCAGGCCATTTCAGGGGAGTTGCCCTGGCGCATATATTCCACTACGAGGTGTGTACCGCAAATGCGCATCACCTCTTCCCCAACACCTGTTGAAGTAGCAGCACCTACTTCATTGTCTACAAATAATCCGGCCCCGATGATTGGTGAATCGCCTACGCGGCCATGAATTTTAAATGCCATTCCGCTTGTTGTAACCGCGCCACTCATGTTACCGAAGGCATCAAGAGCTACAAGACCCATAGTATCGTGGTTGGGTGATCCATCATCAAAAAATGGCGGCGCAAAAGGTCCATTCCCTTTTTTGTCTGCCTGGCCGGCAGGCAGGTTCTCAATATTCATAACCGGTTTGTATTCACTTTTTTTCAACCAATCCTGGTAGGCTTTTTCCGCTTCAGGAGATAATTTTTGCGGCTCCTTTTTAAATCCATTTTCAATAGCAAATTGTTGCGCGCCTTCGCCAACCAGCATAATGTGCGGTGTCGTTTCCATAATTTTTCTTGCTACAGAAACTGCATGTTTTATTTGTTCAATTCCGCCAACTGATCCGCAATTCGCATGTTCATCCATTATACATGAATCAAGTGTTACAATTCCATCCCGGTCCGGATATCCGCCCAGGCCCACACAGCAGTTAATAAGATCCTCAATTTGCATGGCTCCCGCTTCTACAGCGTCAAGGGCCCTTCCGTTTTTTGATAAAATTTTCCACGCAGCCAGGTTTACATCTTTGCCCGTATCCCAGGTGGAAATTACTATTGGCTTCGTTTGTGCTACACTGTTAGTTAATACATTCCTGACTGATAAAAGCGGAGCACTAAGCGTGGAAAGTTGCAGGAAACTTCTTCTGTTTAGCATATCATTTAGCGTTTTTTTTATTATTAAAAATTATTTACGATGAATAGATAATTTTTTTATCATCTCGTCTGACATAGCATCGGCGTACATGCCATACGCATTTACGGCTGCACCTTTCATGGAGCCATCTTTTGAAACAATGGCATAAACAATTGCCTCATCAGAAGGATTTGTTTCTCCCTCAAAACGGTACACTTCCGTAATCTCAAATTCATTCGGGTTCAGGCACTCATTCGTTTCCTTACAAATCATGTTATCAAAAGCGATATTAAAATCTTTGGTGTATCCCCGTTCTTTCAAACTGTTTAAAGCAGTTGAAACCGTATCATAATTTGGCATAAATAATTTTTATCAAAAATACCAACTTAAATATAAAATTTTTTAAATAGCCTCCGTCGCTTCGCCAATAAAATAATGGTTGAACGAATTTTAAATATTTTTAAAGGATGGTATCAAATAGTGGTACCGATAGTTTGCGTAAATTGCGCCTATCAAATTAAATATGGATGAAAGAAATTTATGAGTAAAAAAACAGTAAAGAAAAAGCAAACACCAGTAGTGAAAGGTGTTTTGGAAATTACACGTTCTGGTATAGGTTATGTGGTTGCTGAAGGAAGGGACAATGATTTGTTGGTAAGGCCGAATGATTTTAACCGCGCTATGAATGGAGATACAGTTACAGTGCGGGTTAAAGAGTCTAACAGCCGCCGCACAGAGGGCGTAATTGAAGACGTGATCGAGCGCAAACAAATAGAGTTTATAGGCGATATAGAAGTGAACGAAAATTTCGGTTTTTTTAAGCCGGACAGCCAAAAGCCAATGCCTGATTTTTATGTAAGTGCGCGCAATCTTAATGGCGCTAAAAATAAAGACCGGGTCGTTGTTCGTTTTTTAAATTGGGAAAAAGGGGAAAAAAAGCCCGAAGGAGAAGTGGTTAATGTGTTACAGGCCAAGGATCGCAACGATATGGCCATGAAAGAAATTCTTATTCAAAATGGATTTCCTCTTGAATTTCCTAAACCAGTTTTGGATGAAGCAAATGCTTTAGACTCCGCGATAGATAAAAATGAATTGGCAAAGAGAAGGGATTATCGGGACGTGCTTACTTTTACGATTGACCCTGCCGATGCAAAAGATTTTGATGATGCACTTTCTATAAAAAAAACAGGGAAAGACGAATATGAAATTGGCGTTCATATTGCCGATGTGAGTCATTTTGTAAAGCCAGGCTCCGCGCTGGATGTGGAAGGTTATAGCAGGGCAACAAGTGTATATTTACCAGATCGAGTAAACCCAATGTTGCCGGAAAAAATATCGAATGAACTTTGCTCTCTTCGTCCCGATGAGGATAAATATACCTTCTCCGTTATTTTCAAAATAAATAATAAAGGCAAGGTAAAGGA
>JBDTKB010000343.1:0-3659 GCA_039935555.1 Ginsengibacter sp.
TCAGGTAATAAAAAAACATCCAAATATCTAAAACTAAAAACCACGGGAATAAATCTTTTTCATCAAGTTTGCTGGTAGTTTTAAACATAATGAAACCTTGTATCAACAGGCGAATTCCAAAAACGATCAATGCCAGTTTCCAGCTATAAAAAACTATTGAAAGTATGAACAACGGATAAAAAAGAAAATGAGAAAAAGCGTATAAGCCCAGCAGGAATTTGTGAACAGCCTTATAATATTTACTGGTAGTATAATGCCGGTTTTTTTGCCTCGCCCAGTCTTTCCAATTTTTTGGAGGTTCAGATAATGTAAATGCATCTTTATCAATTACAATAGTCGTGTTTTTTTTATTAGCCGCTTTATTTATGAAAAGATCATCATCACCACCGGCAACATGATTATGTGAAGAGAATCCTTTGTGCCGGAAGAAAATTGTTTTTTTGTAACTTAAGTTTCTTCCAACGCCCATGTACGTAAGGCCAGCCCTTGAATAGGATAAGTATTGCAACGCCGTTTGAAAAGTTTCCCACCTAACCAATTTATTAAAAAATCCCTTTTTTTTATGAAGTGCGCCGTAGCCCAATACAATTTCGGTGCCGTCTGTAAATCCTTCCTGCATCTTTTCGATCCAGAACTCGCTGGCAGGAACACAATCAGCATCAGTAAGTAAAACAATTTCATATTTAGCCGTTTTAATACCGACACTCAAAGGATATTTTTTACCGGGTATAAATCGTGCTTCCTGCTTTAATTCTACAAGGTTTAATTGTTTAAAAGTTCTTTGATATTCTTCCAATATATATTTGCTTTCATCAAAAGAATTATCATTAACGACAATTACCTCGTGCGTTGTTCTATATTTTTGAACAAGTGCCCCCGGTAAGTTTTTTACAAGGTTTCCGGCTTCATCTCTTGAGCAAATAATAACTGATACCGGGTGCGTTTGTGTAACTGCCTGTTGTTTCGGTTTATAAAATGCGAGGCGAGTGAAGAAAAAAAGATAGTAAAAAACCTGTATTAAAGTGATGATACAAAATCCAAGGAACAAAAGGTTTTGCCATTGAGACAAATATTCAGTTAGTTTCATTCGGATGCAAACATAGTTACGTTCCATCTACACACAAAATATCTATCATAGTTTGGCCTGTCAATGCCATTTCTTTTTTCAAAAACTATATTTGCTTTTTTATGCACTCAAAACGCGACGGGGGAAATTATGGCTGGGTTACAATTTGAGCTTCAACATACTGATTCGGAATCTAAAGCAAGAACCGGTAAAATTATTACCGATCATGGCGAGATCCTGACACCTATTTTTATGCCCGTCGGTACCGTGGGAAGCGTAAAAGCTGTTGCCCAAAAAGAGCTAGAAGAAGATGTAAAGGCACAAATTATTTTAGGAAACACGTACCATCTGTTTTTGCGGCCGGGGCTGGAGGTTTTGGAAGCCGCAGGTGGATTACACCAATTTATGCATTGGAACAAACCTATACTTACTGACAGTGGCGGCTACCAGGTTTTTTCGCTTAGCGGTACCCGTAAGTTAACTGAAGAAGGTGCATTATTTCAAAGTCATATCGATGGAAGTAAGCATTTATTTACACCGGAAAAAGTGATAGATATTCAAAGAATAATCGGAGGAGACATTATCATGGCATTTGACGAATGCCCTCCCGGCGGTAGTGAATATTCTTATGCAAAAACTTCGATGGAACTTACGCATCGTTGGTTAGACAGGTGCATTAAACAAGTAGATAATACAAACGATAAGTATGGTTATTCGCAAAATTTGTTTCCTATAGTACAGGGTGGAGTTCATCACGATTTAAGAAAAATTTCCTGTTCATATGTTGCTTCGAAAGAGGGTACCGGTAATGCTATTGGAGGATTAAGTGTGGGAGAACCCACTGAAACAATGTATGAAATATGTTCCTTGTGCTGTGATAATCTGCCCACAAATAAACCAAGATACCTTATGGGCGTGGGTACGCCATGGAATATTTTGGAATGTATTTCCTTAGGAATTGACATGTTTGATTGTGTGATGCCAACGCGCAATGGAAGAAATGCCATGCTTTTTACCAGCAATGGTGTAATCAATATTGATAATAAAAAATGGGAAAAAGATTTTTCAGTAATTGATGATGGAATTGCCTGCGAAGTAAGTAATTATTACAGCAAATCATACTTAAGACACTTAATAAAATCCAAAGAAATTTTAGCCTTACAAATAGCAAGTATACACAACCTTGCATTTTATATTGATATCGTTACAAAAGCAAGGGCGCACATAATGGAAGGCGATTTTATACAATGGAAAAATGAAATGAGCGTTAAATGGCAGCAACGTTTGTAAGCCGGATTAAAATATTTACGTCTTGCACGGCTTAATACAAATTTTAACGATAAACGATAAGAGATCATTTCAAAATAAATTTTTTTACTGCATCTTTGTAAGGCACAATATGAAAAATCATTATTCACAGAAGCCGTCTTTTCTAATACCAGTTAAATTCCTAGCTATGGCAAAGTGGTTCAGTGTTCTTATTTTAATGTTGGCCATAAGTGTAGGTGCTTTGGGGCAGAAAAGTAATCTGATGGTTGAAGGGAGTTCGCCTAAAATATATTTAAGCCATAAGATTGCGCCTAAGGAAAATTTTTATAGCATCGGCAGAATGTATAATCTTCCTGCAAAGGAAATCGCTGCCTATAATAATTTGCAATTTGAAAACGGATTGAGCATTGGTCAATTGATAAAGATTCCGCTTGAAGAAAGTAATTTTTTGCAATCGGGCACGGCTCCGGCTGGCGAAGCTCTTATTCCAGTTTATCATGCTGTTGTGCCAAAGGAGGGCCTTTACAGAATGAGTATCAACTATAATAAAGTACCGCTCTCTGTTATAAAAAAATGGAATCATCTTCAGTCCGACGAGGTGAGTATTGGCACAAACTTAATTATCGGTTATCTTAAGGTACAAAAGAGTGAATCTCCTTTGGCTGCAAAACCCGGAAAGACAGACCTGGACGGTTCCACAGAAAATAACGATGAACCTAAATCTCCGCCGCCACTAAATCCTGATGCAAATCATGACAGGCTACCACCGGTAAAAAAGCCGGATCCTGATAAAAAAGAAAATAGCGAAGCAGTAACAGAGCAACCCGTCGTTAATAAAGCCTCTGTAAATACAACAGTAGCTAATAGTACGATCAATTTTTCCGGTGGCTATTTTAAGAAAATGTATGACGACCAGGCAGAAAAAAAATCTCCGGTAAATGAAAATGGTAGCGCGGGAACATTTAAATCTACCAGCGGATGGAAAGATGGTAAATATTATTGCTTTAATAATAATGCACAGCCCGGCTCTGTAATAAAGGTTACGGATAATGTAACTAATAAAAGCATTTATGCTAAAGTGCTTGACGCTATTCCGGACATAAAACAAAACTCAGGGCTTTCAATTATTTTAAGCAATGCTGCCGCAGAAGAATTAAGAGCTACCGATACTAAATTTGATTGCGCTTTGAGCTATGTAAAATAAGTTTTTACTGCCTCCATCCTCGCAGAAAATCTTCAATATTTATTTTTTTCTTTCCTTCCAACTGTAACTCTTTTATAGAAATATATCCATTCTTACAGGCAAATTTTAAAAATGATTTAT
>JBDTKB010000344.1:0-11968 GCA_039935555.1 Ginsengibacter sp.
AAAGGAGATCCGAATTTTTCCGGTTTTCAAATGGTGAAAGATTTCCTTTTTCATCTGCCAGGTCCGTTGCTGCAGTAGCTGTAACCCTCGTCATACTTTCCTCAAACTGTTGTTCCTTATCCTGTAAGGCTTGTTTTATCCATACTATTTGAAAAAAAATAATCCCCATTAAGGATACAAAAATCAGTATAGTAATGATTGGGAAAATTTTCTTCATAAAACACAAATTTAAACTTAGCAAATGCCAAAACCCCTCATAAACCAAGGCTTCGCAAAATTTAACTATCTCTTACCGTTTTCTTTTTGAACAAATTAGGATATTGATTGAATAATCTTTCAAAAATTAAATATAATTTAGAATTATGATTTCACCTTCACGAGGTACATTATTAATTGCGAATCCGTTTTTAAAAGACTCCAATTTTAGCCGGACAGTGATATTTCTTTGTGAACATACTGATGAAGGCAGTTTCGGATTTGTATTGAATAAAAAATTTCCAAAAACACTTACGGAATTGATCCCTGATTTGAATGTAAAAGCGTTTCCTGTTTACCAGGGCGGCCCGGTACAAAAAGATGCGTTGCACTTTTTGCACCAATACCCCGAGCTGGTAAGCGGTGGCGAAAAGGTATTAAATAATGTTTATTGGGGAGGTAATTTCGAAAGCCTTCTAATTAATCTCAAAAATGATGACATCAATAGCAACCGCATCCGATTTTTTATAGGATACAGCGGATGGAGTGAGGGGCAGCTCAACAACGAGCTCAAAGAAGAAAGCTGGCTAACGGTAAAGGCTACACGAGAATTGATTTTTGAAACAGACCCGGAAGATATTTGGAAAAATGCGTTAAAACACCTTGGAGGCAATTATGAAATGATGATCAACTTTCCAATTGATCCCCAGTTAAATTGAACGAACATGAAAATGATGAATTTAATTTTAAAATAGTAATATGAAAAGATTAGCGGTTGTATTTGGTGTTCTTTGTTTTGGCGTATATGTAATGCTCACTGAAAAGGATAAAAAAAAGAAAAAGAAAAAGAAAATTTCAGTATCGTAATTTTTTTTATCGGTGGGGATTTTATAAATAGGTGAAATGGTTTAAAGAAGTTTGAATATTTTTAAAAAAAACCTTTGCTTTATAAAATCCTATTATTTCCTGCCAGGCTTCTAATTCACTTTTTTTGCAAAAAAATTATTATCAATGATAAAAATATGCTCCAATGCAAGGGGCCAATGCTAATTGCGTCTAATCATCCTAATTCATTTCTTGACGCCATTATTATGGCAATATTATTTAAATCTCCAATTCATTCTTTAGCCCGCGGCGATGCTTTCAATGGAAAAATAATAACCAGGATTCTCGCGAGCTTCAACATGCTGCCGGTTTACAGAGTAAGTGAAGGGGTAGAAAATTTAGAAAATAATTACACAACCTTCGATAAGTGTCAAAATATTTTTAAACGTGGAGGCATCGTATTAATTTTTAGCGAAGGAAGGTGTATTAATGAATGGCATTTAAGGCCACTTAAAAAAGGAACCGCACGGTTGGCTTTTGCTGCATGGAACCAAAATATTCCGTTGAGAGTTCTCCCTCTCGGAATCAACTATAGCAGCTTTAGAACATTTGGCAAAATACTACATTTGAATTTCGGAAATTTTATAACCGCTAAAGATCTTAATGCTGAAAATACATCCGGTAAAGCGGTAAATGAATTTAATGAACAACTTGAGCAGCAGCTAAAAAATTTGGTTTATGAAATTGACATGAAAGACAAAAAAAGTTTAAAAAAATTCTTTTACATACACGAATCTTTTCTTAAAAAAATATTGCTTTCTATCCCCGCAGTATTGGGCTTTCTAATTAGCTATCCTCTATATTTTCTAATTCATTTTTTCATAAAAGATAAAGCCAAAGATCATTATGATTCAATAATGATTGGCCTGTTGTTTTTCATCTATCCGTTATATGTTTTGCTAATTATGCTGGTGGTTTTATTTATAACCAAAAGCATGGTTTCAATTTTGCTGATGATTTTAATTCCATTAACAGCATTATGCCTATTGCATTTCAAAAAAGCTATTTGATTTTTTCTAAAAAAGAATTATTCATAAAAAACCCCGCAAAATGCAGGGTTGAAATTTATAATTTAATAGAAGAAATTTTTATACTTCCGTAGCTCCTTCAACCAACACCGTGGCCCGGTTGTTTAACACTTCCACAAAACCGCTTTGAATTGTATAATGGGTATTTGAATTTTTGTCTTTAAGAATTTTTAGCTTGCCGGACTTTAATGCACTTACAAGCGGGGCATGCTTTTCAAGAACTTCAAACATGCCATCGATACCCGGGAGTTGCACGCCATAAACGTCTCCGCTAAAAATTTTTTTTTCAGGTGTAAGTATTTCGAGAATCATGATTGTTTTAAAATTTTATTTTTCTTTCAGTGGCAACTATGCACTCGCAGCTTCCATCATTTTTTTGCCTTTTGCAATGGCTTCTTCCAGATTTCCTACGAGGTTAAATGCTGCCTCAGGATATTCATCTACTTCGCCATCCATAATTGCGTTAAAACCGCGAATGGTATCTTCTATAGAAACAAGAACTCCTTTTAAACCTGTAAACTGTTCGGCAACGTGAAATGGTTGAGAAAGGAAACGTTGCACACGGCGTGCACGCTTTACCGTTAGCTGATCTTCATCGCTCAATTCATCCAAACCAAGAATGGCAATAATATCCTGCAATTCTTTATAGCGCTGTAATGTTAACTTCACCCTGTTAGCGCAGTTGTAATGTTCATCTCCCACAATAGCGGGACTAAGAATTCTTGATGTAGAATCCAAAGGATCAACTGCAGGATAAATACCCAGGTCAGCAATTTTTCTACTTAATACCGTTGTCGCATCCAAATGCGCGAAAGTAGTTGCCGGCGCAGGATCCGTTAAATCATCGGCAGGCACATAAACCGCCTGAACCGAAGTGATCGAACCGTTACGCGTAGACGTAATTCTTTCTTGCATTAAACCCATTTCAGTAGCAAGAGTTGGCTGGTATCCCACGGCGCTCGGCATACGTCCGAGCAATGCAGAAACTTCAGAGCCCGCCTGGGTAAAACGAAATATATTATCAACAAAAAACAGAATGTCCTTTCCTTTACCGGTTCCATCCCCATCGCGAAAATATTCCGCAACAGTCAATCCGCTCAAAGCAACCCTGGCCCTTGCGCCCGGCGGTTCATTCATCTGTCCAAATACGAATGTCGCTTTGGAATCTTTCAACTCTTCCATATTTACACTATCAAGGTCCCATCCACCCTCTTCCATGCTATGAATAAATTTCTTACCATAATTCATGATTCCAGCTTCAATCATTTCGCGCATCAGGTCATTTCCTTCCCGGGTTCTTTCTCCAACACCTGCAAAAACTGACAAACCGCTGTAAGCTTTCGCAATATTATTAATCAGTTCCTGAATCAATACAGTTTTACCAACACCTGCACCACCGAATAATCCAATTTTACCACCTTTTGCATAAGGTTCAATAAGGTCAATAACCTTAATTCCTGTAAACAGGATTTCAGATGTAGTGCTTAAATTTTCGAAAAGCGGCGGCTTGTTATGAATCGGGCGCCCGTTCTTTTTGCTCACCTGTGGCAAACCATCGATGGCATCGCCGGTAACATTAAATAGCCGGCCATTTATTGCTTCACCAACAGGCATAAGAATTGGCGTTCCCAGATCAACAGCTTCTATTCCTCTTTTTAAACCTTCAGTACCATCCATAGCAATGCAACGAACACTATCTTCTCCCAAATGCTGCTGCACTTCGAGTATCAATTTATCCCCATTAGGCTTTGTAATTTCTAATGCATGAAAAATTTCCGGAAGCTTGCTATTATCAGCAAAATGCACGTCCACAACTGCTCCGATAATCTGAGTAATTTTTCCAATACTTGCCATAAATACTTATTAATTAAGGTCCTGTTTCAATTTGGCGGCAAAGGTAAGAAGATACGTTCAAAGATCAAACTATCCTCATACAATATTTAGGTTTTAAAGTCAAATATTTACACGGCAATTGGGCATTTGTAACTCTGTAATCAATATTTTGGCCTTTGACATATTTTTTTTAAAAAATTTTATGCTTTGAAGGCAGACCATTTGGTCTACACCTAACAATTGTGAATTTATTACCTTAAAACATGAAGCTGATTTTGCCAAACTATAAACTTTGTAATTTCACTAGCAAATTCTTTCGCATCATGAAAAAAATTATTCAATTACTATTTTCGCTCTTGCTTTTCAGCCTTATTACTTCTGCTCAGGAAACTCCGACTGTTACAAAAATTACTTTGCCAAACGGATGGAGCCTTTCACCTGCCGGACGAGGATATTTATTAGGCGATCTTCCATTGAACATGGCGGTGAGTAACTCGAAAAAATTAATGGCCGTTACCAATAATGGTCAAAGCACCCAAAGTATTCAGTTGATAGATGTAGCCTCAGGAAATATCCTGAACAGCATTGTAGTTGACGAATGTTGGTTAGGATTGAAATTTAGTGATGATGAAAAGTTTTTATATGCTTCCGGCGGCAACAACAATTGGATATTAAAATACGCTATAAGAAACAAAAAACTTTCTTTACAGGATACAATAAAGTTAGGAGACAAATGGCCGAACAGAATTTCTCCCGCAGGAATTGACATTGATGACAAAAGAAAACTCCTGTACGTCGTTACAAAAGATAACAACATGCTTTATGTGGTAAATCTGCGCACACAAAAGATAAAAGAGCAATTTAAACTGGATGCTGAAGCTTACACTTGTCTTTTGTCGCCGGATAAGAAAGAGTTGTATATCAGTTGCTGGGGCTGCGGAAAATTGTATGTTTTCAATACTGTTTCTTTTGAATTTACAACGATTGATGTCGGAGATCATCCCAACGATATTTGTTTAACTCATAATGGAAAGTATTTATTTGTAGCAAATGCCAGTGACAATTCTGTTTCGGTAGTTGACCTTGTCTCCAAAAAAGTTATTGAAACACTGACATCGTCCTTATACCCTGATGCACCAAAAGGCTCTACTACAAACGGTCTCGCATTAAGTCCTGATGAAAAAACTTTATATATAGCTAACGCTGATAATAATTGTCTGGCAGTTTTTGACGTTAGTTCACCGGGAGATAGCAAATCAAAAGGCTTTATACCAACGGGCTGGTATCCGACTTGTGTAAAAGCGATTGGCAATAAAATTTTTGTAACGAATGGCAAAGGATTTTCTTCGTTTGCAAATCCTGAAGGCCCAAACCCGTACAAGAAAAAGGAAACAATTACATTTAGAAAAGGTGACACTTCCAAAATAAAAGTTGTGCAATATATCGGCGGACTTTTTATAGGAACCATGAGTGTGATTGACGTTCCTGATTCGAAACAACTCACCATCTATTCAAAGGAAGTATATGATAATACGCCTTACACAAAGGAAAAGGAAACGATATCGCAGGGAGAAAAGGGCAATCCAATCCCCGAAAAAGTTGGAGATCCTTCGCCTATAAAAAATGTTTTTTATATAATTAAAGAAAACCGCACTTATGACCAGGTTTTAGGTGACATGAAAGAAGGGAACGGCGATTCCAGTTTGGTTTTATTTGGTGAGAAGGTCACACCAAATGAACACAAGCTCGCAAGGGATTTCGTTTTATTGGACAACTTCTATGTAGATGCAGAAGTGAGCGCCGACGGCCATAATTGGAGCCTGGGGGGTTATGCCAACGATTATTTGGAGAAGAACTGGGTCACAAGTTATGGTGGCCGCGGAGGCACTTATGATGCAGAAGGAACGAGGGAAATTGCTAATAACAAGAATGGTTTTATATGGAATTATTGTAGCCGGGCAGGTATAAGCTATCGTACATACGGCGAATTTGCCGATGATTATAAGCCCAATATACCTATATTGAAAGGACATTATTGCCCTTATTACACCAGTTGGGACCTTCATGTAAGCGACACCGTGAGAGTGGCGCAGTGGAAAAGAGATTTCGACTCACTGGTAAGCATAAACGCTCTGCCTCAACTGAATACCTTGCGGCTCATTGCAGATCACACAGAAGGACTTGCAAAAGGACGTCCAACGCCCATTGCTCATGTAGCGGATAATGATCTTGCTGTTGGAATGTTTGTAGATTATTTAAGCAAAAGCCTCATATGGAAACAAAGCCTTGTAATTATTGTTGAAGATGATGCACAGGATGGCCCTGATCACGTAGATGCGCATAGAAGTACCGCTTATATAGTAAGTCCTTTTGTAAAAAGACATTTTGTTGACCACACTCCTTATACAACTACAGGCCTTTTAAGAACGATAGAACTCGTTTTAGGTTTGCCGCCGATGAGCCAATACGATGCGGCCGCTGTTCCACTTTGGCGCAGCTTTACAGCGGTGCGGGACACCAGTGCGTTCGATCATTTGCCCGCACAAGTAAATCTTGCGGAGGTGAACACTGCCGTTAATAAACTTTCTAAAAAAAGTGCGGCCTTCAATTTTTCAAAAGAAGATAAAGTGAATGAAGCAGATTTTAATGAAGTGCTGTGGAAGGGAATTAAAGGAATGGATAGCCCCGTGCCTGCGCCCCGGAGAGCCGCTTTTGTAAAAGTAACGGAAAAAGAAGATTGATAATTTAAGTAAGGCTTGTTACAAATCCAGTACAAGTTTTTCCAGGAGTACTTCCTCAAGAATGATACGTTGAGATGCATTGTTAATCCAATGCCATTTAATTAGTGCAATCTTTCCATCGGCTATTTCGATACCGGTAATATCATCATCATTATAGCAACAGCATCCGCTGTTAAAATAAGAAGGCCGCATCTTATTTCGTGTACCCGTGGCAGTTACTTCCTGGTCATATATTTTATTATTTGGATGATCGGAATACAGGCCGGAAGCGAATACTGGTTTATGCGTGTGGCCTGTTATCAATAATAAATTTTGTTTTCGGCTGCTCCACTCATACATCATTATATTGTGCCGGTCGCGCAAAACATAATCTTTGGCAGGTGTGTTTACGTTTATAGCAAGGTATCTCTGAACGGGTCTCCAAATATGGCTAACAAGCCAGGTACTGATTCCATTGTTATCACTTAGCTTATCACCCTGATGGCCGTGGGTAAGAAAAATTGACAATGGCTGATCATTAATCATCATTTTTAAAAGTAAACCTTCCCAAACGGGCAAAGGCATCTTAAAAATATTTCCGAACCATTTTTGTACCTCTAAATTATCTTTCCAGGTAACGTCATGATTACCGAAGGTTTTAAAATAATTGTCCCTGGAATGGAACCTGGCTTCCGACGTCAATGCAGCACCGTTTTTTGAAATAACCTGTTCCGGTGTATATTTCCAAAGTTCTTCACTATCTCCTAAATTGATATAATGAAATTGATTGCTATAGTAATAATAAAGGGCCGCCAAATAATTTTTTTCGTTAGACGCAAAATCATCGCCCGCATCCCGGTTACCTTTATGATGATCGCTAAAAACGATAAACTTATCCTTTTTGTAATCAATATTTAATGTAATGCCACGCTTCCCGGGCGCCCTGTTTAAACTTCGAAGCAACCTGCTTAAAGATTTAAATACTTCTTTTTTATCAGGCGCTGAGGCATTCGAGGCAAGCCTTGTGAGTAATGGTCCTAATATTTTTTTTAGAAACTTTTTCAAAATAAAAAATCAGTGTCACAATTCGGTTACTTTTTTTTAAAGATTGTTGTTTGGTAAAAATTTCTGCAACAAAGGAATTCGCTGTAGTTCTTTTCTCTCAATAGTAATGAGGAACCAGATATAAATAAGCATCAATAAAGAAGCCGTTATAAAGTTTACCAATACTCCATCAAAGAAATAAACAATGGCTTTATGTATGAAAAATAACAGCACTACTATTATGATATAAGCGCAAAGCTTTTTCCAGGCGTAAGGGATAGGATAATCTTTTTGGCCCCAAACAAACGAAATAACCATCATACTTCCATAACAGAAAAATGTTGCCCAGGCGCAGGCCATGTAACCATAATACGGAATGAATACGAAATTTATTATCAACGTTACCGCTGCGCCTATAAGCGTGATATATGCGCCGGCACTTGTTCTATGCGTAAGCTTGTACCAAATGGAAAGGTTATAATAAATGCCCAGGAACATATTTGCCAAAAGCAGTATCGGCACTACTTTTAAACCAGTCCAATAGATTTTTAATTTTTCAGGATTGGTGCTTAAAAAATATTTCCAAATATCAATATACATCGTTACCAGCAGGAACATTAATGTGATGGTAATTACAAAAAACTTCATCACACGTGCATAAACTTTTTGGGGATTTTGACCTTCGGCCTGTTTAAAGAAAAAAGGCTCTGCGCCCATGCGGAATGCCTGTATGAAAAGCGAAATTAAAATAGACAATTTATAACAAGCTGAATAAATACCTACCTGGTCTTTGGCGGCTTCGAGGCTGGAAACCGGCGCAAGCCATGTAAGCAAAATCCGATCAAACGTTTCATTGATCATTCCACCAAACCCCGCAATTAATAAAGGCAATGAATATATCATCATCGTTACCCAAACTTTCCTGTTGAATTTAAATTTGAAATCAAGAAGCTCTTTCTGCAAAAGTATTACTGCAAGAAAAGCTGAACATAAATTGGCAATGATTATATAACCAACGCCATAAGATGGATTGTAAAACGTTGCTATAAGACCATTTGGGTTTGCAGCAGCCAGCCTTGGGCAAACAGATAATAAAAAATAGATAATCGCGATCTGCAGAATTATTTTTGAAAGCATGATCATGGCGTATTTACGTGGCCGCTGGCTTAGACGCAGTTTCGCCAAAGGCAAAGTAGCCAATGTATCAAAGGCAATAATTAATGCTGAATAGGTTATAAATTCCGGTTGGCTATCCAGCCTTAATAAATGTGCCAGAGAAGACCTGGATAAAATTAATATTGATGTAAGAAGAAACGTACTGCAAAAAACAGAGATGGTAGCGGTGCTGTAAATGTCTTTTTTATATTCTTCTTTTGAAGCAAAACGAAAATAGGCAGTTTCAATACCGTAAGTAAAAATTACATTTAGAAATGGAATGGCTGCATATAAAATGCTCATATCTCCATAACGGGCAATGGTTAATTTTGCAGTTAGATAGGGCGTTAAAATATAGAACAGAAATCTTGCGGCGATAGAGCTTACTCCGTACCAAATTGTTTGCCCTGCTAATTTTTTAATACTACTCAAAGATCCGTGGATTTAAAAAAAATCAAAATTAATGGTATAATATTTAATGAACTGACAAACAAATTTTAAGGTTGCGAAAATCTTTTGTCATTAAGGAAAGTTGTATCCTTTAAGGTGTGAAGGAAATAAATAATATCATTCTTTTCATCCTCTGAAAATGGTATTCCTTTCCTAAGCGATGAGTCCAACGTTGCACTTTGCTGAATGCCTTTACTGTAATGATCGATTACATCATACAAAGAATATAAACGGCCATCATGCATGTAAGGAAAAGTTACTGATACATTTCTAAGGCTTGGGACTTTAAATTTTAAAGAGTCCATAACATTTCCCGTAATGCGCATTCTTCCATAATCTTTTAAAAAATCATTTAAAGGCAAACCATTATTCCGAAAGGAATAATCAGTAAATAATGGTTCTCTATGGCACGTATTACATCGCTGTTTAAATAATTCATATCCCCTTTGTTCGGCCGCGTTAAATTTATCTTCTCCCCTTTTTACTTTATCGTATTTGGAATTTGATGAAATTAAAGAACCTACAAATTGCGCCAGCGCTTTCAACATTCGCTGGCTGTTCATCATCTTGCTTCCAAAAGCTAAGGTGAACATGCGTTGGTATGAAGTATCCTTTCGTAACTTTTGCAACACTGAATCAACATTCTCCGCCATTTCGTTCGGAGCTGTCATTGGCGACAAAGCCTGCACTTCAATATGATTTACACCGCCATCCCAATGCAATAATCTGCTCCAGGCGAGATTGAATAAGGGCGGCGCATTTCTTGTTGTAAACTGATCATGAAAGCCATGACTAAGATCGTGATCGTAAGTAGCAAACGCTGCAAACTGCTGGTGACAAGAAGCGCAGGCGAAGTTGCCATCTTTGCTCAACCTGCCATCATAAAATAATTTTCTACCCAGTTGAAAACCTTCTTCCGTTAAAGGGTTATTTGCAAAAATATCTGAGCTGGGTTTAGGCCACCCTTTAGGAATTTTTAGTTTTAAAGGTGTAGGATGCAACAGTGAATATTCATCACTTTCCTGTCTTCCCGCTTCAAGGGCTATTGCAAAAGCCACAACAAAAAAAATAATAAGTATAGAGATCTTTTTTTTCAAATCTTATTCAGGAATAACCTTTTCAAGGTGAAACATATTTGCATAATTATCGCTGATGTTTTTTGCATTTTCACCGGGCGTTGTTATTGTTGGATGTTCGGCAATTTTGATGTTATGCGGACTTTGCCACCAGGTATTTATATCAGCACTTATAAAAATTTCATACTTTTTTCCTGCCTCAAAATGAATGGCCTTTCGGGGAAAATTTAAATGAATTTCTTTCAACACATTATACGGACCTGAAAAACCACCAACATGAAATTCATATTTATTATTTACCATTTTTGAATCAGGCGAATGCCCTTCCATTTTAGCCATCACGTAGCCACTGTTCCATGTCCAAAACATATCTTTTGTAGGATCAAGATCATCAGTTTGCGCGCCTGAAACATTATGCAAACTATCAACGCCTAATAAAAATTGAATTGAATTATAATCTCCTGCCGGCACAGAAAAATTTATTACCTGCGATGAGATTTTGCTCTCGTCTATTAAATGATAGCTTTTTTTTTCCTTTACATTGCCATCACCGTTTTGAAGAGAAACATTGGTAACATAATACCGCAATTTTGTAATGGTGTATTTTTCATCAAAAGGATTGGTGTAGGTTGAATCATTTAAGATTAGCTTACTTTCCCGAATATTATTGACGAAAATTATCTTTACATGCACATCATTAACAGCGGCTGTATTTCTTTGCTGAAACGAGCTCAGTATCGACAATAAAAAAAGAGCCAGCCAAAGAAAATAATTCTTCAAAAACTTACGCTTCATAGTCACTGATTTTTTTTCTTCCCAACTTAATGATGCCTTTTTCTTTTTTTATTTTGATACGTTTAACCTGGGATGCTTTTGTAGGATTAGTAGGTTTTCTTTTCTTTCTCTTTATTAGAGCGTGATTTATTAATTGATTAATTTTTTTAATTACGTTTTCTTTATTGGCCAGTTGCGATCGGTCTGTACTGCTTTTTACCAACAAGTTTCCGTCTGCTGTAATTTTATTCGCCAATTTCTCAACAAGTACTTTTTTTTGATCTTCATTTAAAATACCTGATGTTTCTACATGAAATCTTCCCTCTACCATGGTTTCCACTTTATTTACGTTTTGTCCTCCTTTGCCTCCGCTTCGGGCTGTTTTAAACGCTATTTCCTTCAAAACATTTATCATCATTAAAATTACAAAATTTAAAAGATGTAAGCCTTTGCAAACAACGTTAAACAGAATTAATACGTAATTTGAGACAGTTAATTTTTATAAGCCAGAAAAATTTGACATTTTTGCATACAATCGTCAGTAAATGAAGTTAAAAGGTATATATAATTCCCTTTGTGAAAGGAAAGCTTCCGGCAAAAAGTCGTTTGCTGTATTAATTGATCCCGACCACGTAGATAATGATAAAGTTGAGCAACTGATTGAGCTCGCGTTAAATGCCAGGATCGATTATTTTTTGGTTGGTGGCAGCCTTGTTGTTTCCAATTATATTGACGAATGCATTCAAATCATTAAGCAAAACTGCGAAATACCCGTTATTCTTTTCCCCGGAAGCCCCAGCCAGGTTTC
>JBDTKB010000345.1:0-9906 GCA_039935555.1 Ginsengibacter sp.
TATTGTAAAATTGCAAGATGTTTTCCCATTTTTCCCGGGTATTTTCCTTTTGAGTATTCCAATAGGCAATATTAGCTTCCAGGTGATATTTTGAAATTTTATCTCCAGTAGCAGAGCAGTTAAGAAAATAGCCACCTTTGCTAATAAGATCTACATTCCAAAGGCTCGTGTCCTGGTCCTGGTATAATATAAACGCTCCATTTTTATCTATCCGCGCATCGAATCTTGAGGCATGAAAACACATCAGCGAAAGAAGCGCATTAACCTTTGGTTTATTGGTATTTTTATTTTCAACAAGCATGTAACACAGTCTCATGGCTTCAAGACAAAGATCTTTACGAAGCATGCTATCGCTGCTGCTGGAATAATATCCTTCATTGAATAATAAATAAATTGTCGTCAATACATTGTCAAGTCGTTGCTCAATCTCTCCCTGGTCCGGTAACTCAATCCTGATATTTTCTTTTCTAAGTTTTTCTTTTGCCCTCGATAATCTTTTGTTTATTGTTTCGCGATTAGTAAGAAAGGCACTGGCGATTTCCTCAATCCCAAAGCCGCAAAGTATGCGAAGAGACAAACTAACTTGTGCTTCTGCAGAAATAATAGGATTGCAAATGGCGAACATCATTTGCAGTTGGCTGTCATTGATGTTTTGTGGTGAAAGATCTATCTCAAATTCGTTACAAGCATCAGCATCTTTTTTTAAAGCAGGTATTATTTTATTCTCGAAAATGCTATCACGATGCAGATAATTTCTTGCTTTATTTTTTGCAACATTATACAGCCAAGCGTTTGGGTTTGGAGGAACTCCGTTCATCGCCCAGTTTTGTGTAGCTGTAAGAAAAGTTTCACTGGTTATATCTTCGGCTATGCCGATTTGATCAAATCCAAAAAGTTTGCAAAGCACAGAAATTATTTTCCTGTATTCAGTTCTAAATAAATGCGGTAATAATTCCTTTTCCTCCATAATTTAAAGAGCCCGGCGAACATTTTCATTCGTTTACCGGGCATTTTTTTAATGAATACCATTGCCTTTGACGATTTTTCTTACCTCTACGGTGTTGCCTTCTCCTTGCAATATGGGGCATCCTTTTGCAAATTCCGCTGCTTCTTCTGCAGTGTTTGCTCTTACGGTAATGTAACCCCCGATTGTTTCCTTGATTTCGCCAAACGGGCCGTCAGTAACCATTTTGTTTGATCTTACTACTTTGGCTCCTTCAAACTGTAAGCCATTTCCGCCAACCAATTTGTTTTGAGCGGCAATGCCACCCATCCAGTCGCGGGTTTGTTTCATCCAAATTTGCATTTGTTCAGGAGACGCCACTTTGAGACCATCTTCATGCCGGAAAATTAATATGAACTCGTCCATTTTGTTTTGATTTTAAAAATTAAACATAATTTATTTACACACTTATAACAAACAAGGATTGCTGAACAGGACATCCATCGAAAACTTTTTAGTGAAAATTTTTTCATGACATTTATTAATTCCACCCCGGGTTATTCGCGGAGCCTTCTTTTAATTATAGCGCTACGCTTAAAGCTAATGCATAGTGATAAGTGCTGCAAATAAGCGACACAATTGTAACGCAGTTTGTCTCCGCCTTGTATTTGCTAAAGGAAAGAATTATATTAGATCACGTTTCATTAAAACAATTGCCATGAGCAGCTCCCCTTCCATTTTAAAACGTGTTATTCTTTGGATTTTAAATTTTCTTTCTCACTTATTTAAATGTACCTGGATTTTTTTTCCTCCAATAGTATTTTTAATCCTGTCATTTTTATGTTTTTGGACACTTGGGCAAGGAAAAGATTTGATGGTAGCCTTTGCAGAAAACAGGAAGGCGCGGGTTTTCTTTTATCTCGCAATTTCATTCTGGACATACACTGCCTGGTATTCATCGCGCCTGATTGCTTATATGGTCGCGAGAAAACAAGGGCAACCGATGCAGTATAAAAGTTTAGTGGTAAAAGGTAATATTGAAACTCCCTCAGGAAACCAATATTTTCAAATTCCCGACAGATGGTTGACCATTTTTCCGCGGCTAACAGGCTTTTGTTGTTTGCTTATTATCGAGCTCGCCGTGCTCCAGCTAAATGTTTATAAAGCCCCTGGCATTTCTTTCGAAACCGCAAAATTGCTCTTCGTCTTTTTATTCTTTATCTATTTGTTATTTAATAATAAACTTGACAGTTTGTTTACCAATTATAAGTTAACAACCTTCCGAATCTTTTATGCGCTTTTGATCTTGTTTTTTGTGGGGATCATTGTAATGCTTTTTGTAAATGACAAACAGCTAATGCCCCTGCTTTGGGTGTTGCTTGTGCTACACGTTACTTTTATTTTTTACATTCACTTGCGTCGAATGAAAGACGTAAACGAAGACGAAGTGGGAAAAGGTTATCCTGCATTTATAAGAAAAATAAATTGCTGGATACTAACGCGCATGCATATCCCACTTAATGAATTTGGGTATTACACATGGTTCTGTATCATCAGTTTGCTCGGGCTTATTGTTTATTTTGTTACTATTATTTCCAAAGAATTCTCCTGGACAATTGGCCCCTTTCCTTTTGTAATACTGGCCTTCGGCGTTCTTTCGATACTCGGCACAATTATCACAGCCTGCTCTGTTCGTGCTAATGTAAATTTTCACCTGATCATCTTCTTAATTGCAGTGTTTTTGCCAGTGCGTGAAACACATTATGTAAGGTTATTTGAACGCGGTAAAAGCCTTCCGGCAAATGTTTTTCAGCGTCGGCAGGATATCAGGGAATATTACACCAGGTGGATGAATGATACTACACGCATCAAGGCCATAGATAGTGATAGCGTTTATAATGTTTATTTCGTGATGGCTAACGGTGGCGCGTCCCGCTCAGGATATTGGACAGCAGCGGTATTGGGAATTTTAGATGATACAACTCATGGGGATTTTTCAAAACATTTATTTTGCCTTTCCGGCGCATCGGGTGGCAGTGTTGGAAACGCTACGTTTTTTTCACTGTTGCACAAAAAACAGCAGTTGCGTGATTCAAGCTTTCTCTTAGATACAGCCGCAAGAAGTTATCTTAAAAATGACTTCTTAACGTACACGCTTGCACGAATGCTGGGACCAGATTATCTAAAATTTATTCTTCATACTAATTTTTTTGGAGATCGGGCGTCAGCCCTTGACCAGATATTGGAAGCTGGAAGTGAAAAAAGTAATTATCCTCTGAAACCGGATTTCAGCGAACGGGTATCGTTGCTTATTACAAGCAAAGGAACAACATCTACTTTACCCATTATCTGTATCAATGTTACCCGCATGCAGGATGGCAACCCTGGCGTAGTTAGCAATATCATCATCGACAGTTTTCATTTTAACGATAGGGTTGATGTACTTAATCTATTGCAGGACGACAAGGATATTTGCCTCAGCACGGCTTCATTGCTGGGTGCGAGATTTCCGTATTTGAGCCCTGCCGGAAGAATTGATAAAGTATATCCTAAAGAAATGACTTACAGAAAAGAAAGGGATAGCATCGTGCCCAATTATTTTGTAGACGGAGGTTACTTTGATAATTCGGGCGCAGGCGTAGTGCAGGAAATGATAAGGGCAATTCAAAATATAAATAAAGATAGCGCCGGTACTGCTATGGCTACGCGGGCAAGAAAAATCCACTTTGTAGTGCTGCACATTACCAACAGCCCTTCAGGAGAATCGGCGCTTAAAAAAGTATCTCCTTTAGAAAATGATTTGGCTTCCCCATTGCTTACATTAGCTGGCGCTTTTGACAAACAAACTACAGTAAACGATAGCAGGCTGGTCAGTCTTTTGGCGGATATAGATTCTTCAAGAGGTATCTATTATCCTATAAGTTTATATATGGATAAAAAGGAAAATCCGCACAATGCACCTGAAGAGCCTTATGCCATGAACTGGTTTATTTCACAGCATGTTATTAACCGCATGAATGAGCGTTTGCAACACCAGCCATACCTGGACTCGTTGATACATAAAATGCTTAGGCGATAAAGAAATGCAGCAAGACATCTATAACGGTTTCGGTTATACGCATATAAAAAAATAATGGTTTGCAGGCGGCTCACATTTTAGCCGTATTTTTTTAGCCATATTGAGGATTCTTAAAGTCAAAACTTGATAGTAATTTGTTCGCCAACCTCCCGATCGGGCAGATAAAGGATCTTTGGCAATTTTCTTAGTCATATTTTTATTTTTGTTTTTAAATATTCTAACAATTGCACCCGGCGTTTGTTAAATTAAGATTGATAAATGGCCTCTCTAAATAAAATCTTTTAATAAAAACTCCCTTTGAAAGGAGTGGGTAAAAAATATTTTAATATCCTGCTATAGCTTAACCTCGTCTCATGAAAGCCTTGTCTCTTCTTCAACCCTGGGCATCACTTGTGGTAATTGGAGTGAAGGAAATTGAAACCAGATCATGGTCAACACCATACCGCGGCCCATTGCTTATCCATGCATCTAAAGGTAAAGCCGGCGAAATATTTGCCGATGAACTTCCATTTAAAAAGTATATAACCGATTTTAAGAATTTACCATTCGGTTTTATTATTGGTAAGGTTACATTAACCGATGTGATTAGAATTGGAACCGGTCTGCTTTCGTATGCAAATGATGAAACCTTGAATAAACTTAGCATGGAAGAAAAAGCCTTCGGAGATTATTCTCCCGGTCGCTTTGCGTGGCTATTTAAGGATCCAATTATCTTTAAAACTTTGGTGGGTGCAAGAGGTTCCTTATCGCTATGGGAATTTAATGAAGATTCATTGATGGAAGAATTAGGGTAGCTGGAAAAAAAATTCAACCTACAGTTACTTAAATTTTATTTATTGCGTTCTCTCCACGGTTTTGAAATCGTTCGAAATATTGGCCCCCATAATGCCAGTTGTGTCCTTTGTAGCATAATGTATGTTTACATGAAACTGGCAGATATAAATCTTCTTGTCTGCTTCCGGGTAAAAAATAATATCTTTCACAGTAAATTGCGCTCCGGGTTTTAATGTTTTATGCAGGTAATCATCCATAGTTTCTATCAACTTATTTTGCAAAGCCTCACCTGATAATACCTTTGGTTTGCACCCAATGCCAAAGGTCAAAAAAATAAGAAAGGTGAATAAATATTTCATGACCGCTTTTGAAGATAAAATTAATTAATAAATACAAATTTATGAGGACTGTTTGCATAGAATATCTATTGAAGATATTCCATGTCTTCCTCCGTCAAATCAATGTTTGCTGCAGCGATGTTTTCTTCCAAATGTTTAATGGACGATGTGCCCGGTATGGGCAGTATCCATGGCGAATAATGTAAAAGCCACGCAATGTTTATTTGAGCTTCTGTAGCATTATATTTTTTAGCTACTTCGCTGATGCGGTTGTCTTTTCTTGGCAAAGAGTTAATCAATGAGAAAAATGGAATGAGAGGAATTTCATTTTCTTCGCAAATTTCGAGTACCTCTTCTCCGCCTGGATGAAGGCCGTACGGTGTTTTTGACGTAGTTCGATGTGTGTGGCCATACATATTTTCAACCGTCGCAATGGTTCCCATCTTCATTGCTAAATTGAGATCATTTACATCTACATTACTTACGCCAACGTGTAAGATTTTTCCTTCTTGCTGTAATTGAAACATGGTTTCCAGGGATTTTTCTAACGGCACACCAGACCCGTGAATAACCCGGAAATGCACCAATTGCATCTGGTCTCGCTTTAATGTGCGAAGATTATTTTCAATGCTCGATCTTATATTTTCAGGAGAATTATGAGCAATCCAGCTTTTATCGGGTTTGCGCGCTCCGCCTACCTTAGTGCAAATCACTAAATCGCCCGGGTATGGAAATAAAGATTCCGCAATTAACCTGTTCGTTACGTCTTCACCATAATAATCTGCAGTATCAATGAAATTAACTCCCTTAATAGTGGCGGTCTTTAGAATCTCAAGAGCCTCCGGCCTGTTTGGCGGCTCGCCATATATACCTTCACCGGTAAGGCGCATCGTACCATAGCCCAGCCTGTTTACTTGTAGAGGATGTTTACTTTTTCCGGCGATTGTGATTGTTTTTGTTATCGACATAAATGTTGTTTTTGATTAAACAAATAGAATAGGAAAATGTTGGGGCCTGTATCGAAAAATCATTCGTGAGTCTATAATATTTGCGTTTACCCGTTACCGTAAGTAAGTTTGCAGTAATTCAAAAATATCTTTCCTGATATAGTCTGCATCGAACATCGTTCCATAATGTGGAGCACCAGGCACAATGATCAATTTATTTTTAACACCAGCCAATGTGAGCCAGGAACTTAATACTTTCGATTCTGTATTCGGAACGGATTCGTCCTTTTCGCCTTGTACAATTAGAAAAGGCGGATCGTTTTTATCAACATAAGTTACCGGGCTTGCAATCTTTGCAAGATCAGGCCTGTTTACAGCCATGGCTCCAAGAAGGATTGACACCGGGTTTCGCATATTATTTATTGTTGTATCAGGGTTAGTCGCAAGCATCACAAAGTCTGAAGGGCCATAAAAATCAAGTGCACACTTTATTTTGAAATGAATTTCTTTACCGGGCGCGACAAACTTTTTTATTTTATTATTATTAGATAGCGCCAAAAGAGAGGCAAGATGACCGCCAGCCGAAAAGCCAATTACCGCTATTTTATATTTATCAATTTTATATTGTGCAGCGTGCTGGTACAAATATTCTACTGCTGCATTGCAATCTTGTATTTGGGCAGGAAAAACAGCGTCTGTGCTATACCGGTAATTAATTGATGCCAGCGCATACCCTTTCTCAATAAAGCCTTTTACCGTATTTTTCATGTAATCCATGTCGGCATATTTGTCGTTCATCATCCAGGCGCCGCCATGTATCCACACAACAAGAGGAATATTTTTGGTAGTGTTTGCAGGCAGGTATATATCCAGCAAATGTTTTTGCATCGTATCGTTTTCGTAGGCAATATTGCGATAGAAAATAGTGCCTGTTGGAAAAAGGTGGCCTACCCGCGATGCCTGTCCATTGCCTTGATGCGCGCCACACAGCGTTATGCACCAAAAAATTAAAGTGATAAATTTTATTTTCACAGCGTAAAGTTATTGATTTTGTTATTTACCATTTGTTAGTTGTGAACCGGGTCAAATCGTTTTCTTTTCGTTTAATATGGTACCCAACCGTTATGTAAACTTCTCTATTAGCTTTTGTGTTTAAATAATAGCTGAAAGCCCGGAACTGAAAATTATATTTAAAATAATAATTATGATAATAAGAAAAATTCCATCTTCTGGTGAAGAATTACCGGTAGTTGGAATAGGCACCTGGAAATCTTTCGATGTTGGCAAGGAACAATATTCCGATTTAAAGAAAGTACTTTCTTCATTGCACAAGGGCGGAGGCCGTTTAATAGACAGCTCACCGATGTACGGAAAATCAGAAGCGGTGATTGGTGCCATAACTTCTCAAATGGTAACAACGAATAATTTTTTCTACGCGACTAAAGTTTGGACGACAGGTAAAGAAAAGGGAATTCATCAAATGGAAACTTCAATGAAAAAAATGGGGAGAAAAGCGATAGATCTTATGCAGATTCATAACCTGACCGATTGGAAAACCCACATGCCACAATTGCGCCGATGGAAAGAAGAAGGTTTGATCCGTTACATTGGCATTACGCATTATACAGATGCCAGCCATGAAATGCTGGAGGGGATCATGATTGCTGAAAAGCCGGACTTTGTACAATTTAACTATTCAATAGAATCCCGCAATGCTGAAAAACGTTTGCTGGACGCCGCTTCCAGCCTTGGCATTGCCACGTTAATTAACCGGCCTTTTGGAACCGGCGACCTTTTCAATAAAGTAAGAGGTAAGGAATTGCCTGCGTGGGCCATTGACAATGACATGGGAACATGGCGCGAATATTTTTTAAAATATATCGTAGCCAATCCTGCAGTAACATGCATAATACCTGCCACGGGAAATCCTGAACATGAAGATCAAAATGTAAAAGCAGGCACTGGAAAACTTCCGGGAAAAGAACTTAGAAAAATGATGGTGGATTATTTCCATGATTTATAATAAATATGCAAATATTTTATTTTTTGCATGCCTTCCAATACATATAATACTATTGTAGCCATTGCAAATCTTTCCTCTTGAACAGGGCCTACGATATAATCTAATCTAATGGATTGAGTTAATGGCTTTCAATTGTAAATTTTTTGTCGGCGATTATGAAACATAGGATATTGTTCTACTAACTTTTCAGGAGGCTTCAACGAATGCGGCTCGCCATCTGCCAGGGTTTTCAATTAACAACTTCTTATGAAACCTGGTGAAAAAGGAATAGTCAGAGGAGTATAAAAACATTAATTATGAAAAAAATATTTACACTTTTACTTTGCACAGCGATACTTTCATCAGCATTTGCGCAGTCCGATCGTCATGACGGAAATGATCGGGATAATTTTTACCGGAACCACGATCAATACCGGGAACACCACGACCTCGGCTACGAGCGGGATCACGATCGCGACAGAAGAGGTTTTGGATTCAATTATTTTGTTTATCAAAATAACCGTTATCAATTTGGCCAAAGAGATGGGCTTGTTCAGCGGGTTTCTTACACATATGATTACCGGGTTCAGCAGGTTATTAATGACTGGTCATTAAACCCACGTGAAAAAAGATATGCCATTAGAAATTTGCGTTATCAGCAAGCGCAGGAAATAGCTAATATTAATGCGCAATATAATAATGCGAACAGCATTACTATTTATGGTGGAAATAATTATGGGCGTTATCACCATGACGATGACTAATATTTTAAATTGTTCTTTAAAATTATTCCAATTCTTTTTTAAAACTACAGACCTCGCCGGGAAGCAATATTCCCGGTGAGGTTTTTTTATGCATTTAATGTTTCAAAAAAATACAAACCTATCCGGGAGATTTGCCCTTTGAAATGATAAAATTTATCGAATTAAATTCAAACACTTGCCGTTTATTGAATGAACTTATAATGATATAATCAAAAATATTTCTTGACAAAGGTTTTAAATTATTTCCATGTGTTGTTTTATTTTCAAAGGGATTTTTTTGCCCTTTTATTATGCAACAAGCGGTTAATACATGCCGAACTGGAAGAAGATTTCAGTCACTTATATATTCCGTTTCGAAAAAAAGCCCTTTTCATATAAGTTGGATATATAACGGAGATGGCTAACTGTTTTTCTCGTGTAATATTTGAGTAAATAACAGTGCTTTAAATTTCTGTGCTGTTTTTTAATTTCATTTTAATTATTTCATTCTTCCTATCAAAAAATCTAAGCCGGCCTTTCCCGGTAAAGGTTTGGCTGTTTGTGTTTCACCTAAAATCATGGTCATATTTTCCGCGATATTATAAGCCGGCCATGTAGGCAACGCTGCGCCATTTGGGTTACCGCTTTTAGCAAAATTCGCCCAGTAGGTTGACATGACTTTTGCCAGCTCGTGATCAACCGGCTCCCAGGGACAACGATTTACAAAGGCTAAGTTATCGTACGCGTAAGCAACTTCGCCAGTATGAAAAGCACCGTACTTTGCATAATCGCCAGTCGCAGGAAGCCGGCGGGTAAAGTGATATAAGAATACTTTATGCTGGCTGTTGTTAGCCTGGATATTTGCCCACGTATAATTTTGAATGCCAAAAATCATATCTCACGAAATATGGGCTTGCGCGGCCGCCGCTTGCTCATCGCTTGCGGCGGGGTATAGTTGAAGTAATTTTTCCGCATCGGCGCCATATTGTTCGTCTACTTGTTTTTTAAATTCTTCAGCAGTTTTTGGTTTGCCAAATATTACTCCATCATCTTCATTCCAGCCAGTAAGCAGGTCCACGT
>JBDTKB010000346.1:0-5904 GCA_039935555.1 Ginsengibacter sp.
TCAAGAATAGAAAGTGACTTTGAAGATCATAAAGATATTTTCAGCGATTTTTTTGTAGATAATACAGGAAATTTTGTTTTTACAAAAGGTACCAAATTGAATTCAAGAGACTATTTGCAAAAACTGGTTCTTGTTACGAAAAGCCCGCAGCAGGATAATTTCACCTTTAATGAGTTAAAACTTTCAGGAAATTATTTGGATGAAATAAAATTAAAAGTGGATAATGTAAATAAACAATACCTGATCAACTCGCTTTATTTTACAAAGAAAAATGGCAACATAGAAGGGCTTTACACGGCAGTTTGGGATAAAGCAAATGAGAAACTTATTTCACAAAACTTCATTCTATTAAGTGACTCAATAAGAACCCAGGCGAAAACAGAAGGCGGCATGAGGCTCGCCTTTAATGATTATTTTATTAAGGATGTAATTCTAAAAAAAGATGGAAGCTTTATATTAACTGCTGAAGATCATACCACGCAATCACGCGGAAATCTTTGGAACCGTTATGATTATTTATATAACTATCCTTCCTATTCACCTTATTCAGTTTATGATTCTTATTACCTTAATTCCCCTTCATCTTATTGGTCTTCCGGGCGCTTCCGAAATATCTACAATAATGGCGCGCAGGTCAGGTATTATTATCAAAACATTTTGGTTCTCGATTTAGACAATGCCGGAAATTTAATTTGGGGAAATGTTATTCACAAATCCCAGTATGATGATAATACCGATAATTATTTATCATACAACATCACACTAACAGGTGGCGAATTACACTTTCTATTTAATGAATTAGAGCGACGCACACAACTTCTAAGCGATCAATCTGTTTCGCCGGATGGACATCTTGTGCGCAATCCTCCTTTGAGAAGCCTTGACAGAGGTTATGAATTTATGCCACGTTTTGCCAAGCAGGTTAGCTCTTACCAGGTTATCGTGCCATGCACTTATAGAAATTATATTTGTTTTGCTAAGATTGAATATTAACGGGACTTTGACTGCTATTTGAAAGCATAAAAAAAAGGCAATTATTTCTACTTAAGCGATCAAAATCAAACCAACTATTAAGTGATTTTGGGTTAGCCGCTTTTAATTTTTTATTTTTGTTTCTCAACTCAACAATCATTTGTGATCGGGACCTTTAAGGCAAACAATCCTTTTAACACATTTATGCTTCTTATCTACGGCTTGCTGCTAAAGCTCGTATGGTTTATTTCACCGCAGGTTCCCGTCGTTCAAAAATCAGATGGTTTTCTTTATAACAAAATTCTCGCTACGCTAAAACCCATATTTGATATTTATCCTGTCAGTTATTCTTTCATTACTTTTTTTCTCTTATATACGCAGGCGCTAAGTTTCAACCGGTTATTGAATAACCGAAGGCTCATGCAAAAGTCCAACTATTTGCCAGCAATGAGTTACTTGCTTATTACGTCATTTTTTGCCGAATGGAATGTTTTAAGTGCACCGCTATTAATAAATACTTTGCTCATTTGGGTATGGGCAAATATGAGTAACATGTATAATAATGCGCATGCAAAATCAACACTTTACAACATTGGTATTGTAGTAGGAATAAGCACATTTTTTTATTTTCCATCCATTGCCTTTGCGCTGCTCATTATTTTTGCTTTAGCAATAATGCGTCCACCAAGAATTGCTGAATGGGTCATAGCTATTTTAGGGATTCTCACGCCATGGTATTTATTATTTGCCTGGCTATTTCTTACTAATAAATTATACAGCTTCCAGGTGCCGGGAATAAAATTAGATTATCCATTATTTGCGCAAAATAATGCACAATACACAGGTATAATTATAATATTGTCTACAGCAGTAGCAGGAGGATTTTTTGTGCAACTTAATGCCCGCAGACAATTGGTACAGGTACGAAAGGGTTGGGGCCTTATGCTGCTTTATTCAATAGTGGCGTTATTTATTCCATTTATAAATAGCAGCAATAATTTTCAGTATTGGATTTTGGCAACAGTTCCATTCTCTGCATTTATTGCCTGCTTCTTTTTTTATCCAACAAAAAGGTGGCTTACGATATCTGTTCACTGGATAATGTTCGGCTTTGTGATATATATGACTTACATAAAAAAATAAACTTAGTATTTTTGCTTTTGCAATAATCTTAAAACAATTTAATATGAAATTCGGCGTGGTTATTTTTCCCGGTTCTAATTGCGATAGAGATATGATAGGCGCTCTTGAAAATGATCTTCACCAGGCAGTAATTTCTCTTTGGCATAAAAATAAAGACCTTTCCATGTTTACCACGGACGATTGTATTGTTTTACCCGGCGGCTTTAGTTATGGAGATTATTTAAGGTGTGGCGCTATCGCGAGGTTTAGCCCAATGATGCAGAGTGTGATCAACTTTGCAAATAAAGGCGGAAAAGTTTTGGGAATATGCAATGGCTTCCAGATTCTTTGTGAAAGTGGTTTGCTTCCGGGAGTGCTGTTAAAAAATGCAAACATGCAGTTTGTTTGTAAGAATGTTTTTATCGCACCGCAAAATAAAAATGAAGAAAAGGTTGCTTTAAAAATACCTGTAGCGCATGGCGATGGCAGGTACTTCGCAAATGATGCTGTTCTTGAAAGTATAGAAACTGAAGGACAAGTTCTTTATCGATATTGTAATAACAATGGATCGTCTGACGTTGATTATGCACCGAATGGTTCAATAAATAATATAGCGGGTATTTGCAATAAAGAAAGAAACGTTTTTGGCATGATGCCTCACCCGGAAAGAGCCTGCAGCGCTGCTTTGGGCAATACGGATGGTAAAAAAATATTTTCGACTTTGTTTTCGATAAACTAACGTTAAAGAAAGCCCAGGAAACCGTAAGAGGCATGTTATCGTTTATATTTTTTTAAATTTGTATAAAATCAAACATATGAAAAAACTAATATTTACTCTTTTATCTGCTTTTATTATTCATACGTCATTTGCGCAAATTCTTAACCCTGTAAAATTTAGTTACAGCACCGTTAAAAAAGGTACCAATCAATATGAAGTCCACATTAAGACTTCAGTAGTTCCTAAGTGGCATATATATTCAATGTACAACCCTGATGGAGGTGCGCAGGCCACGGCAGTTAATTTTACAAATGGAAAATCTGTGGGAAAAGCGAAAGAATCAGGAAAACTGAAAACTATTTTTGAAAAAGAATTTAAAGTAAATCAGAAATATTTTGAAGAAAATGTAGATTTTATTCAAATGGTGAAAGTGGCACCGGGCACTAAAAAAGTTTCCGGTACTATTGAGTACATGGTTTGTAATGATAAACAATGCCTGCCTCCAAAAACGGTTGCATTCGATATAGCTCTTTAATTAGCATTGCTACAATAAATTGAATAGGATAGCAATGGTTATCCTATTTTTTTAAACAAGAATATGAAGATTTTTAAATTCCTTATTACTTCGCTTTTATGTTTCGTAGCTGTCTTTATTTTAAGTGAAACTGCCTCTGCTCAAATTGTGCAGGCATCTAATAAAAGCTTGTCGCATACTTTTCTTGATGGGTTACGCTGGGGGTTTATTTCGGTATTACAGCCATGCCTATACGCAATGTTTCCTGTTACCGTTACCTTCTTTCTAAAACGGAGCCAGTCCCGTATGCAGGGAATAAAAAACGCGACTTTATATTCAATATCCATTGTTGGAATATTTACCCTCTTTGCAGTTTTTCTTACGCTAATTTTTGGAAAAGATACTTTATACCAGATATCAACAAGTGCGGCTTTCAACATTTTCGTATTTGTATTATTTATGGTTTTTGGTATTTCCTTTCTTGGTGCTTTTGAAATTACGCTTCCTTCTGCGTGGACGAATAAGGTAGATTCAAAAGCAAGTACCAATAACTTTTCAGGGATATTTTTTATGGCACTAACACTTGTGCTGGTGTCCTTTTCCTGCACCGCGCCCTTTATAGGAAATTTATTGGTAGATGTAACGCAACAAAAAGAAAGATTGGGCCCCGTTATTGGGTTTCTTGGCTTTTCAATCGCTATTGCATTGCCGTTTGCCTTCTTTGCCTTCTTCCCCGGCTTGCTTAATAAAATTGCAAAATCAGGTGGCTGGCTCAACTCATTAAAAGTTTGTTTTGGCTTTATAGAAATTGCAATGGCCTTAAAATTTTTATCCAATGCTGACCTTGCTTATCACTGGCGCATCCTCGACAGGGAAGTATATCTTTCATTGTGGATTGTAATTTTTGCCATGCTTGGTTTTTACCTGTTAGGTAAATTAAAATTTAAGCACGATGACCATCTACCTTTAAATGATTATGGCCTTCCATATCTCTCGGTGACCAGGTTATTTTTCGCTCTTATTCCATTGGCATTTACAGTATATATGATTCCAGGTTTATGGGGCGCGCCCCTTAACGGCATCAGTGGTTGGCTTCCGGAAAATAAAACACAGGATTTTAATCTTGAAAAACTTATTAGAAATGGGCAGCTCAATGCCAGCAATGCAGATACGTTTAACAACGGCAAGACAATCCTATACGTCAAGCCTAAAAAATATACAGATATTCTGGGTTCGGAAATAGCGGGCGTTGAAACGTTTTTTGATTTTGACGAAGCCGTGGCTGCAGCAAAAGCAATGAACAAACCAATCATGATAGATTTTACCGGCCATAGTTGCGCTAACTGCCGTAAAATGGAAAGTGAAGTTTTGTCAAAACAAGAAGTGAGTAAAAGGCTTCATGATGATTTTGTTGTGGTTTCATTGTATGTTGATGAAAAAAGAGCCTTGCCTGATAATGAAAAATACATTTCAAAATTTGATCAGTCTTCCGTTAATAACGTAGGTGCAAAGAACCTTGATTTTGAAGCGATAATTGCTAACTCCAACGCACAACCGCTTTATATATTTACAGATGAGAGTGGAAAAATAATAAAAAATGCCGGCGGCTACGATCCGGATATGAATCGCTTTATTTCCATTTTGAATGACGTGAAAGCTGAAAATAAAAAGAGATTCCCCTAAAGAGATAATTACAGCTTTTCAAGTATTCGCTTTCTATCACAATCTTGCAGTAAACATGTTGATCGCCTCTGCTTCCGGAAACTTATGGTTTAAGAAAATTGAACATAGAATAATTTATTTCAAAAAAAAGTTGCTTTAAAAGCTAACGGTCACAGATACCCGAAAACAGAAATGGTAAATGTTAGTTCGCCGTGTAAAAACTTTATGGCAGAATTGGGTTATTTTTTGCCGGGGTAATTTCAGCTTAGATCAAATAAAAAATTCCTTTACAACCTCACGATATCCTTTATCGCAACGGGCGGGGTAAAATTAGTTTCATTATCAGGCTGTTCATGAATTTGCTTTACCACATCCATTCCTTCTATAACTCTTCCAAACGCCGCGAAGCCTTGCCCGTCCGGATTTGCGTCGCCACCATAATCGTAAGCCGGCTGATCACCTATCACAATAAAAAATTCAGAGCTGGCTGTTCCCGGTGCAAGCCTGGCAAGACTGATAGTTCCATCTTTATGCAGTAAGCCAGATTGTTTTGTTGTTTCATGGGGAATACCGGGCAATGCAATTTGCATTTTATTTTTTGTCTCCCATATTCCGCCTTGAATAAGATCAGACTTAAATGAACTTGAAGGCTGATCTTTTGATTTTAAAACACGATAGAAAGAACCATTTTTGTAATATCCTGAGTCTACATAAGATAAAAAAGCAGCAACAGTTTTAGGAGCCTTTGCCGGGTATAACTCAACTATTATATCACCAAAATTGGTTTCAATTTTTACAGTGGGCTCGGTATATTTTTCTTGGGGCGCGCAGGAAAAATAACCACAAATAACCAGGAGCAAAAAAGAGCGAAAGATCTTAAACATCATAATTTTTTCAATCTATGGCTGACTTAATA
>JBDTKB010000347.1:0-3717 GCA_039935555.1 Ginsengibacter sp.
CCAAATTTATTTGCGCATCAGTGGCGTTGTATTTTTTAGCAATGATTGAAATTCTTTCATCCTTTTTAGGCATTGACTGAAATAAAGAGAAATAGGGGATCAAGGGTATTTTATTTTCTTCGCAGATAGCTAACACTTCTTCACCGCCCCTGGTTTCTCCTCCATATGCTAATTGTATTGAATTGCGTTGCGCATGACCATACATATTTTCTACAGTGGCAATATTGCCCAAGGCCATAGCTGTTTTCAATTCACCCGGACTTACATTACTCACGCCTACGTGCAATATTTTTCCTTCTTTCTGCATCTCAAACATAGCTAGCATGGATTCTTTAAAAGGCACACCGCCTTCGGCTATTATCCTGAAATGAACCAGCGTTATTTGTTCTCTTTTTAGCGTACGCAAATTATTTTCTATACTGGTCCGTAAATTTTCGGGGCGATTAAACGATATCCAGCTTTTATCGGGTTTTCTTGCGCCGCCCACTTTGGTGCATATCACCAAATCGTCCGGATAGGGATATAATGCTTCTGCTATTAAATGGTTGGTTACATCATCACCGTAATAGTCGGCGGTGTCTATAAAATTGATTCCGCTTTTAATACATTGCTTTAATATTTGCAACGCTTCGTCGCGGTTAGCAGGTTCTCCCCAAATTCCGGGACCTGTAAGCCTCATCGTTCCGTATCCAAAACGTTTTACTGTCAATGGATGATTGCTTTTTTCTGCAATTGTAATTTCCTGTGTTATCATAAGATTTTATTTTTCGATCATTAAAAAAAACTCACTGTTAAATATTACTCCTTGCAATAAATGTACTAGGATTTAAAAAATGTGGTTGCAAAATCCTTTGCGAAATCTGCCAACTTGAACTTGCTTAATGTTGGCCTGTTAAGATAATAATCTTCGTCCAACACACCCGAACGCCTGCCTGCATTCATTTCAACCAGTCCTTTTGCAATTTTCGGATTCATTCCTGCCGATATCATTCCATTTAGCATTTGATCGTCAGAAATTACCAGCCATTTCAAATCAGGTTTGCCTATTGCTTCGCCCAAAATTTTTGCCACTTCATTTGGGGATGCTTCATCGCTTGCTATGTAGCGGATTTCTCTGCCATCAAAAGGTTTCTCCATTTCTTCGGCAATCACAGCGGCAATATCCAACGGCGAAACCCAGGGTTCTTTTTCATCACCTCCATAATTTTGAATGATGACGCCTTGTGATTTTATGGTAGGTATAAAGGCGAACATATTAATGTAAAAACCTACAGGGCGCATGAACTTAATAGAAACATCCTCCGGTAATTCTTTCAAAATATTTTCCACGTTATAATGAAATGCCAGCATTCCATTTCCTTTATCCGTGTGTGCACCTATACTGCTGAGATGTACGATTTGCTTTACGCCTGACTGTTGAGCAGCTTGCTTATAATTATTGGCAATCTGGTTAATGGCAGTCACGTAATCAAGATTTTGGTCAAAAAAACTGCCGGCTCCAAGGGCTTCCATAAGATAAACTAAATCTGCGTCCTTGAAAGTTTTTGTGAGAAAATCCACGTCTTCCATGTTGCCAATGGCAGCTTTTGCACCTAAGGCTTCTATTTCATTTTCTCTTTTAGCTTTGCTGCTTATAACTGTAACGTCATGTCCTTTTTGAACTAAAAGTTTTGTGAGTGTTTTGCTGATATTCCCTAACGACCCTGTAAGTATTATTTTCATATTTTCATATTTTGTTAATGCAAAAGTCTGCACAAACAAATAAACGGATGTATCCAAATCTATGTTTGTTGTAGCCAAAAAAGTGAATTTTAAAAGCGATTCATGACGACACAAGCCGCAGGAGAAGGAAATTTTCTTTCCGTTTCTTATTTGATTTAATAATTTATATCACCTTGTCCACGCATATAAACTTTAATCATTTCCCTTTAATAAATATTCCAATCATTCGCATACTTGGAATAACATTCTTCGAACCGCAAGATCTCTTCCTAAAAAATAATTTGATTTTTTTTTGGAATATTAAAAAAAATGAAATTATATTTGCCGTGTACTACTTAACTAATACACTATGATTGATATTCAGAACTTATCTTTCGGGTATAAAAGAAAAAAATTATTGTATAAAAATTTAACCCTGAAATTGGAAGCCGGAAGCATTTACGGACTCCTTGGTAAAAACGGCGCAGGCAAGTCCACTTTACTTAAAAATTTTATAGGCTTGCTGTTTCCAAAAGGCGGAAGTATCTCTGTGAATGGCTTTGAACCGAAAAAAAGATGGCCGTCATTTTTGGAAACTATCTATTTCATTCCGGAAGAAGTATATGTACCCGCTTTAACTGTTGAAGCATATAAGAAATTATTTTCTCCGTTCTATCCGGCATTTAGTGAAGAGCAATTTTATAGCTACCTGGAACAATTGGATGTAAAAGATAAAGGAAAATTGAATAGTCTTTCCTTTGGCCAACAAAAGAAATTTATTATCGCGTTTGCGCTTGCCTGTAATACCAAGGTTTTGTTATTGGACGAACCTACTAATGGTTTGGATATTCCTTCAAAAATAAAATTCCGAAAATTAATCGCTTCCATATTTACAGATGATAAGATTATTTTTATTTCCACTCACCAGATACGCGATCTGGATAATTTAATTGATCGCGTAATTATTGTTGACAATGGCGAGTTGTTATTAAATGAATCCATAAATGAAATATCCGATAAGCTTTGTTTTAAATCAGTGAGTGAACTTCCTGAAATGAGCAAAGTTTTGTATGCTGAAGATTCATTAAAAGGGCATGCAGTAGTGATGGAAAATACAGAACATGAAGATTCAAAAGTAAATCTCGAACATTTATTCAATGCGATTACTGAAAATCCTGTGATGGCAAAATCAATTTTTCATTATTAATTAGCTATCATGAATAAAACTTTCAACGTAAAAAGATTTGGAAAGCTTTTAAAAAAGACCTTGCTGGAACGGCCAATGAATACTTATGGCTTCACCGGGTTAGTGCTTGCGGTCACGTTGATATTATATGCGGTTTTGAAAACATTAAGCGGTTTCGATATGGCTCAAAGACTTACATTTTTTGTTGGAATGACTGGTGGCAGTTTCTTTTTAGCCTCGTTTACTTTTGGTTACTTTTCAACCAATGCAAGCGGATCGTCATTTTTGACACTGCCTGCATCACATTTTGAAAAATGGCTTTGTGCTGTTCTGATTACGGGGGTGTTATATCCGCTTATCTTTTTAATATTCTATCGGATAATAGATAGCAGTTTTGTCGCGATTTATCATAATGGTTTAGATACAGCTTCTCCTTTTTATAAACAGGAGTATGAGCGGGTTTACGTGTTCGATTTGAATGGTATTATAGCAAGAAACATTTATATCATGTTTTTTATTTACACAGGGGCAATGTTGCTCGGTGCCCTATATTTTAATAAGGCGGCGGTAATAAAAGTGGCACTTGTTTTATGCGCCGTTTTCATTTTCGCGTTTGGGTTGAACTGGTTAATGGCCGTTGGGCTTTTCGAAAGTATAGAAGATGCAGCACCATTTAATCACGTGGCTATGCGTGCAGGAAATGAAATCGGCTCTATTGAATTGCCTGCGCTTGCCGGTAAAATTTTCCTATATGCCCTTATCGGTGTTTTTCCAGCTATTCTATGGTTGCTTTCATTTACACGTTTACGGGAGAAAGAATTTTAAAAAAT
>JBDTKB010000348.1:0-3053 GCA_039935555.1 Ginsengibacter sp.
CTTAATATTTTAATGCAAAAGGGTTTCTCCAGGATTTATGTTGATGGAGAAGTTTTAAGGATTGAAGACATCCAGGAGAAAAAAAATCTATCAGCAATTTTTACGCATAAATCTCCTTACGTGCTTATCGACAGGCTGGTGGTAAAAGACTTTGATGAAGATGACAAACATCGAATAGCCGACTCCGTTACCACAGCTTTTTATGAAGGTGAAGGAGAGGTAACATTAGAAATAAATGGATCAACACTATTGCATTTTTCAAATAAATATGAACTGGATGGAATAAAATTTGAAGAACCGGTACCTAACCTGTTTTCTTTTAATAATCCGTATGGTGCGTGTCCTGTATGTGGAGGCTTTTCTTTAGTGCTTGGCATCGACCCTGATTTGGTAATTCCTGATAAAAGACTAAGCGTATACGAAAACGCAGTTGCACCATGGCGGGGGGAGAAACTTGGATTATGGAAAGAAAAACTGATTCGCGTTGCCAGCCATTTTGATTTTCCTATTCATAAGCCAATTATTGATCTTACCACTGCTCAATATAATTTGCTCTGGACAGGTAATGAATATTTTTCGGGCCTCAATGAATTTTTTAAAGAGGTGGAACAAAATTTATATAAAGTTCAATACAGAGTTTTATTGAGCCGTTATCGCGGAAGAACACTTTGCCCCGAATGCCAGGGGTACCGGTTAAGAAAGGAAGCACTATATGTACAGGTAGATCATAAAAATATTGGTGAATTATGCGAAATGCCCGTAAAAGATCTTTTCAAATGGTTTAGCGAAATTGAATTGTCTGAGTACCAAAAGACGGTTTCTAAAAGAATTTTAATTGAAATTAATAACCGGCTTCAAACGCTTTTAGATGTTGGATTAGGATACTTAACGTTAAGCCGCCTGGCAAACTCCTTGAGTGGCGGCGAAAGCCAGCGGATACAACTTACCAGGAGCCTCGGCAGTAACCTGACTAATTCATTATATATTTTAGACGAGCCTTCAATAGGCCTTCATTCGCGCGACACGGAACGCCTTATAGTAGTTTTAAAAAATCTTCGTGACCTTGGGAATACAGTTGTAGTAGTGGAGCATGACGAAATGATGATGCGGGAAGCGGACCAAATAATTGATATGGGCCCACTGGCAAGTCATCTTGGCGGCGAAGTAATTGCTGAGGGCGACTATGACGCAATCGTAAAAAACCCCGAAAGCCTTACAGGAAAATATTTAAGTGGAAAATTATCTATACTACCGCCAAAGCATACACGCAAATGGACACGGGCAATTACAGTTCATGGTGCGCGGCAAAATAACCTCCAAAATATTGATGTAACATTTCCGCTGAATGTTTTATGTGTGATAAGCGGCGTAAGTGGAAGCGGAAAAACGACGCTCGTAAAACAGATTTTATATCCCGCGCTACAAAAGCTGAAGGGCGAGTTTGCAGATAAGGTTGGACTGAGTAAAGGGCTTACCGGTGATCTTGATTATATCTCCCAGGTGGAAATGATTGATCAAAATCCTATCGGTAAATCTTCAAGAAGCAATCCCGTTACTTATATTAAAGCCTACGATGAAATCAGGGAGCTTTATAGTAAGCAACCGCTGAGTAAAATGCGTGGTTACCTTCCGAAACATTTTTCTTTTAATGTAGACGGTGGCCGTTGTGACGCGTGCAAAGGGGAAGGTGAGCAGGTGGTGGAAATGCAATTTCTTGCTGATGTTCATTTGGTTTGTGATGTATGCGGCGGCAAAAGGTTTAAACAGGAAGTACTTGAAGTAACCTACCAGGATAAGAATATTTATGATGTGCTGGAAATGAGCGTTGATGAAGCGATTGAATTTTTTGGCAGGGAAAAACCCGGTGCGAAAAAAAGTGAAACGAACGGCTTAGACGTTTCAAAGAAAATTCAGCCACTTAGTGATGTGGGCCTCGGATATATTAAATTGGGACAATCTTCAGATACACTTAGCGGTGGCGAGGCACAGCGGGTGAAACTTGCTTCTTTTCTTGGCAAAGGAAAGGGCCTGGGTAACTTGTTATTTATTTTCGATGAACCTACAACGGGCCTTCATTTTCACGATATAAAAAAATTGCTTACATCCTTTAATGCACTTATTGAGCAAGGCCATTCCATTCTAGTAATTGAACACAATACTGATGTTATTAAATCTGCTGATTGGGTTATTGATCTTGGGCCTGAGGCTGGCGATGGAGGAGGTAATCTTGTTTACGCCGGCGTTCCTTTAGGATTAAAAAAAATAAAAGACAGCTATACAGGAAAATATCTCGCCTAACATAAAAGCGAAAAAAAACAGGAATAATTTTATTGACTGGTGATTTTCTTATCCCAGCTTTGTGTCGACTATCTAAGCCGATTGCTTTCCTTAATAAGTTTGGAATCTTTATAGATTCCTTTCGCTGCAAGAACGAGAAATATTAATACTAATAAGTGAAGGGCTGACCAGAGACTAAAATTTCCTGTAGAATATTTCGAAGTTTCTCTTACGTATAAGAAGATGATGAGGCATTCCAAAATAATGGCAACAAAGATGATCCGTATTTGAGTGCTTCTTGTTTTATAAAGAAACATGTCAATTAAAATACCGGTTCCAAGAGCGCTGGTAAGAATCAGCAAAAGAAAATTATCGGATGCTATTAAAGCGTGGTAACTATTGTCAGCTATGAGTGTGCCGCTATAAAATGAAAATTTCAAAGTAAGAAAAACAAAAACTGCCGCAAAGATCATCCAAATAGTTTGTACCCGTTGTATCATGAGATTGATTTAATAATTTAAAATTAATCTAAATAAATTTTTTTGAATAATGTTTCGCATTTTGTAAAATATCAATTAATACTAAAGAATGCCTGAAAGCAAACTTTGGCATCTGCCGAAAGAAATTTTCAAATGATTCGCAGCTTCTGCAGCAATCCTGAAACCGCCTTCTAAATATTGCAAAGTATTTTTTAAAGGCATTGTAAATCCGCTTCTATCAATTTTACAAATAGATCATTAAAGTCTTTTTTTACCACAAGGTCTAATTTCTGTTCT
>JBDTKB010000349.1:0-6667 GCA_039935555.1 Ginsengibacter sp.
ATAAAAATGTTCAATGGTACTGGCATTGCGAAAGTTTCAAACAACAACAAAATTTATCAGAATGAACACAATATTTTTTATGCAAAAAGTAAAGAACTTACCTGGTTTTAAAAAAGCCGTTCGTTCAATGGCCATGCAAAAAGATGCAACGATTTTTCATTGTTATATATGCGGAGATATATTTAAAATCGCAACTGCAAAAAAAGTTCAGCAATTTGATTTTAGCGACTTTAAAAACGAAAAAGACATCATGAAGTTCATATCAGTCGCAATAGAAATTTTAAGGAAAGAATTGCCTCAGCAAATTTTGTTGTTTGATGAGATTTGTAATCCAATGCTTTAAATCAATTAATTTTAATGTCATTAACATTGTATTGACGCAACCAGCAATAAAAAAAACGAAGAAAATGACCTTTGAAAATGAAAGCTTTAGGGATTTGGCAGTAGCGTCTTATTCATAAATACAAACGTTATAGGCTAGCTTTCTTTTCCGGAAATATTTTTAGTCGTTCGATTTTTCTTTCAGTTTGGCTCAGGTAAGTTCATGGTACTTTGCTTTTTTTCGCAATCATTTTCCGGCTGATCGGATGAGGAATTTTAAGTTCCAGATATTTTCGTGTAATCGATACAGTGAGTTGCTTTAGATTTTTAACTGTTATTATTTTCCGGCGGCTTTGAGCCCATGCAACGGGGCAGGTTTTTTCGTTCCGTTTCAGTCTTTGGTACCTAATATTTTCGGTTGCTGGTTTTTATTTCACACCAAAGGTTGTAGTCCCGGCCAGGCGGAGCAGTTTTTATAAAGGTTGACGGTTTGGCTCTTTGTTTTTTTGGGCAAGCTATTTTCAATCACAACAAAAGTTGCATTTTTTATTTTTTTTCTTTGACGATTTATGGCGGAAAGTGGACGGTTTCCTGGTTCACGTTTACGCTTAGACGAAGAGCGAACGGTCTTGTAAAATTGAAAGTTCGTCTAAATCTTTACATCAGTTTTCAGGTTGACAGGATTTGCTTTGTACTTCTTTTTGGAAGCAGCCTGAAGATGGCCGCCAGCCTATAACACGCGGTTTGCTTCTATGCTGGCTTGCGGAAAAATTCTGAGCTTTTGTACCATTATCATCAACAGTTCCGGCAGACTTGCATGAATGATCTTTTGTACATACCTTGAGCCACAGTTTAACAATCGGCTGATGTTCGGGCTAAAGAATATAAATTTCCAGCACAGCAGCAAGCCGTACCGTTAGCGGTCATGCGGTGCGACACCTTGTATCTATTTAAACATTAGTAATATCAGAATTAAAAAAGAATTTGAAACACGTCCATAAATAGACTACCAATGACTAACAAGCAAATAAGCTTTCGGAAGAAAGCAGCAATCGCTTTAATTATTGGCGGGGGTGTGCTGTTTGCCCTGCCAGTGCAAACTTCAGTGGTTAAAAATTCAGTACCAATAAGTTTTAGTACTGGCATTATGTTGTCTGCAATCGGTGCAGTGCTCGTTGCTGTTGGCGGAAGGTTAAATTATCGAGCAAAGCAATATGCTGCTAAAAATTTTGCAGAACAAATTGCCACCAGAAATAGTGATCATGATTTACTTTTTTTAAGAGCGTTTTCTGTAGATAGCACTTTGAACAAAGTTTTAAAAGGGGCGAATACAGTGACAGTAATGCAAAATCTTCAATCCACAGTCGAAGAAGATCTTTATAAAGTGTTTGAGCCGTTTGGTAATCTTGTAGCAATTGGAAAACCCGGAGAAAAGTTGCCAGTTCCAGGTGCTGTCAGAACTTATGCTGATGCCGATTGGCAAGATGTAGTTACAGATAAAATGAAAAACAGCCGGCTCGTAATAATTGAAGGAGGTGAAGGAGACGGTCTCAATTGGGAATTAAAACAGGCATTCAAAATAGTTGAACCAAAAAAATTACTACTTTTTATACCACAAATGTCAAAGAAAAGCTATGACAAATTTCGGCACCTGGCTTTAGAAAATATTGCTGTTGATTTACCGGACCGAGAATCAATTAAAAAAATGAAAGCATATGGAGCAATCGGATTTGTAAGATTTACAGAAAATAGAATACCTGAATTTCTGCCATTGACTGCGCCTATATTTAGAGTAGATCCGTATAAACCTTTTTATGCACGTTTTTACTATGCTCTTAAGCCTTTGTTTGAAGAACATGGAATACAGTGGCAACCGCCGCCCATTATAAAAGGGTATGTTGTTGCTTTAGTCGTTATGGGTACACTCATTTTGATTATTATAGTATTGGCAATTCTTTCTGCGGTTGGGAAAATATGATAAATTTTCATTGGCATTTGATTTCTCCCTTCCTTGGCCGTGTCTGTTGAAAACGACACGGACATAATTCCTTCAACAATGAAGCCATTGAGAATTCTTCCTTGGCCCTGTCTGTTGAAAACGATACGGACATAATTCCCCAACAATGAAGCCATTGAGAATTGAATAAAATAAATCAGTCAACACATTAACCAGTATAACGAATTCTCGCGCTACCAATCCGGGGATTTACATCCAATACAATTTTTTTTGATAGCTTACATCTAATAACATCAATACTAAGTGTAGGCAGCAAAACTTATGCGACATACTATCAGTAAAATAATAATTGGTTTGGTTGCTGTTTGGTTATTGCAGTCATGCAGAAAAGATGTTCCAAAAGGACAACTCATTAAAGCAAATGGCACTTTACTTGACTTTGTTCAACAAAAACCTTTACCTAACGTAAAAATATATCTATTCGGTGGACACTACTCTGGTTCGCTTGGCAACCAACACGTCGACTATGACACTATACCACTTGACTCAGTTACTACCGATATAAATGGAAATTTCTCATTAGCGCATTATGCAGACGGAAAAAGTGCTGACTATGCTTTGGGGATTGTACCTATTTATTGGCGTGCAACAAATACTGAAAATTATCTACCAGTTCCTGGGTATGCTTTATATAAATTCAATTTCGTTTATGACTTAAATGCCATTATAATAAATGCAATGCAATTGCATAAAGCGTTTGTTACATTGCAGATTATCTCAAATCCGTATGATACATTATTATTTAGAATTTATAGCGCTGGTACCGGCCAATCAATTGCCGAATATCAATTTTTCGGAAAAAATATTAATACTACTTTAGACACACGCTATTTACCTCTCTCCAAAAATATTTTTGAATATTCTGTTAGATCATCTGCTTTAATTGATTCAGCTTCCGGCTATATGCGCATAACAGCAGACACTTTAGACTTAGGTAATGTTGACTCTATTTTTATCTCAAAAAAATTCAATTCTACATATGACATTCCACTTAAACCGTACTAACCATTCTGCTGCTGAACTTCGCATTGGCAATAGCTGGGGCTGATTGCATTTCATCAACTTTTTGTTCGCTATTGTGCTACAGTTCCGGACTGAAAATTCTCTATTGAGCTATGAATCATAATCTCCGCTATTTGTTCGTTTACTGTATTTTCGTTCCGGCTGGAAATTCATTGAATGCTCAGCCATCGCCAATGCGTAACCGTAAGCTGCAATTAGCATTATCATTTTATATGAACACCTTTTTACCAAATTACTTATTGAGAAAAGTTCTGGTCTCAACCTTATTAGTCGTTTTATACAGCCAGGTATTTGCGCAAAACAAATTTGCTCATGAAAGACGCGCTGCAGTTCCGGACCATGGATATTCAAATGCATCCCTGCAGTCAGCTAGTGTTTTAAAGATGAATATTTTTGCGCCTTTGCTTGGCTATTCTCAATTTTCCTGGGAAAAATATACTGGCTACCATAGCAGCCTGGAACTGGGCCTCGGAATTATTGGTGCAGGTAAGAATTTACATCGAACACCGGTCGATCCTTTCCCCTAATTACAATTACCGGCCTGACCATAGAAATCAATCTGGTGGTTTTTTTGAGTTAGGATATAAGTTTGTAAAACGAATCAAGGCTATTAAAATGTTAGTAAATAATTTCGGCATAATTAACAGCTTTGAGGGAGCATATGTAAAACCTTCTTTTATAATGGGTGCTTACAGCTTCAACCAGTGCAGTGATGATTCCATCGCAACAAAAATCAGGAGGCATCATAGTTTTGGCGCTTTACTGCTCAATGTAGGAGATCAATGGGCAATCGGCAGCAGGTTACTTTTTGAGGTGTACATCGGCGGAGGCGCAGAAGTAGATAATGTGAAGGGTGGGGATGATTTATATGGTCACCCGTTTGTACTGGCTGTAGCGAAAGATAATCCATCAGTCAACTTCGCCTGTACCGCTGGTTTTCGCCTGGGGTTTCTTTTCAAATAAGAATTATTGTGCCGTTGGTCGAAGACCAGAACATTTAACATGCCAACCCATATAATCTTGACAGGCGTGTATCTTCTCTCTTGTCCGTGTCTGTTAAAAACGACACGGCAATAATCCCCCAGCAAAGAAGCCATTGAGAATTGAATAAAAGAAATCAGTCAGCACATTAACCAGGATAACGAATTCTCACGCTACTAATTCAGGCATTACATCCAATACAAATTATTTTGATAGTTTACAGCTAATAACATCAATACTAAGTGTTAGCGGCAATGCCCTTGATAACCGGCAAAGATTCTTAACCAATTAGGATATAATTAATTCAAGATATTTTTTCTAACTTAACTGGATATTTAAGCCTTTACAGAACTGAATTGTTATGCGTTTTTAACAAACAATCACTTTAACACTTTAAAAAGGCGACTTTGAATATTGCACTTAAAATATTGTTGACCTTGGTGTGCTGTATTGCCAGCTTTATTACAATTAACTTATTAAGCTCTGTATACTTTGCCTACAACCATCATTCGAGATTAATAGCATATTCCATATCAATACCCTTATCAATATTTATTGGTATAATCTTCTGGAGAAAGCCTGCTGATCACGCGGCAAATCGCTTTGCATTTATTTTCACGGGTGGGCTTGTTATCGGAGCTATTGGTTTTGTAGTATCATTTTGCGTTATTCTTTTATTTGGTATTGGTGGTAACCTAGGGCCTTTACTTAGTATTTTTTTTATTGGTCCAATAAGTTTTATAATCGGCCTCTGGTATGGTAATCGCTATTGGAAACGTAAAGTGAAAGCTAAACCCTTTATACCCTGAGAACCAATAAAGATTTTGTCTTCTCTCTTGTCCGTGTCTGTTAAAAACGACACGGCAATAATCCCCCAGCAAAGAAGCCATTGAGAATTGAATAAAAGAAATCACTCAGCACATTTCCCGGGATAACGAATTCTCACGCTAGTAATCCAGGCATTTACATCACTCATCAACCAACCTTCCAAATAAATTAAAAAAAAAGCGGGCGCATTATGCATCCGCTTTTTTTATGCTCACAACTTTATAAAAATGGAGAGGAAGAGTTTGCAGAAAAAAATAAATACTTCACTAAGCTACGCAATTGCGTTACCCGCCAGCAACACTCAATATGAGTTCGTTTCCTGATCGATATTTCTTTATTGATCAATTAAGACAGCCAACAAAAAAAGACAAGCCATAAACACAAAACCAGGCGCACAAAAGGTCAAATTCAAAACTCATGAGGTTACTAACGATGGAATCAAAACGGCTTTTTTTATTAAGGCTGAAACAGACACCAGGGCCGGGTTGGCGGATGCACCGCCTTTTGTGTCGAATAATAATTCATCAATGTCCTGCCTTAAGAAATAAGTAAAGCATATCATGTTTATCTTAGATAAATACTTACAAACTATTTTACCCATATATAACCCGTATCAATATATGTACTGGTTATATATGGCTTATATACGGTTTATATACGAATTATATACGAATTATATACGAATTAAATATGTATTTGCTACCTAATAGACCATAATGTCTCATACGGAAAAAACATTACACCGACTGAACAACAGCTAAAAATAGGGTGACGAAGGGATGGTTTGAGATGCAACGGAGTGATTGGGTGCACGAGACAGTTTAGCGTTTTTAAAAGGAAGTCCCCGCGCTGGCGCAGATTCTGACGGGCAGTTCATAGATGTTATACCTTTATCGGATACTTTTTATATTGCCTCGGCCCAAAAGTCTTCGGGTTGCGAACGTCGTTTGCACCTAAAAAAATTGCGTGGAAGGCGATTTCTGAAATATTTTCCTCTCTAATGTAAGGCAAAAAAAAATGAATAATAATTTTAAAAGCATTCAATTTTTGAAGCAACTAAATTATAAACCTACTATACCTTTTTCAACCCAGTAATCTTTTGTGCTTAAATAATGGCCGGATTCGGCATCGAAGGTGAGCCAATCCAAATAGTTATTTTCAATTTTATCCAGGTTTATCAAATCGTATAAAGGCGAAACGCGGCAACTCATTTCAATATTTACAGTGATAGCATTCATGCTGCCGAGCATCGAGCGGCTGTTGGTTCTGCTGATCACATAGCCTTCGTTCACCAATTCCATTTCACGGTCAATAAACTCCTGCTTAAAATTATTTCGCTGTAATAAATGGGGCAGCCTCTTAAAGAACGAGGGCAAGGTCGTGTTGATACTTTTTCCGCGGGTTAGCACGAGCAGCAGTGAAGGCTCGTGTACATACATTACGAGCAGTTTGCCCGGAAAGCCCGTTGACAACAGCTTTGCATACCACGCGTGCAGG
>JBDTKB010000350.1:0-4794 GCA_039935555.1 Ginsengibacter sp.
TTATACCGGAATATGATCAAAAGACTGGTTATAAATTAATTATAAGGTCAAGGAAATAAGATGAGATAAATAAAATAATTTTTAAGATGCCTGCTTTAAGCGGGCATTTTTATTTTTGGGAAAGCCCGAGTTTTATTTTTAGGTAAATGCCAGATAGAAGGCCATCTTCATAAGATTGTTGATACAAAAGTAAGTGGCAACGAATTATAAATTTGTGACGAAATAATTGAGGGCTATTTTTTCGCCTCTTCGTAAGTCAATACGCGGTATCCTGACTTTGGAATTTCGAACTTTAAGGCGGGAACAGTAGCGTAATTGATGCTGGCTAACGTAAATTTGAACTTCATCTTTCCTGTTTGCATTTCATATTGAACCGCAAGGCCCGGAAGCGTTCTAAATTGATAGTCATATTCTTTATTGACGGCGTTAACATCGGTGGTGTAATAAACGGTGAACGTAGATCCGTCCTTTAATTTTGCAATTGCTTTGTGGCAACTGAAGCCACTTATTTCACTGGTTTCCCCTGTATTTTCAAAAGTTATACCATCATACTTTTTATTGTTCTTTTCCCAATCCTGTGGCGTTAATGTAATCATCAGCTTTTGGCCGCTGTAATCTTTTAATATTACTCCGGTGCCTGTTGTAGCATTATGAATCGTTGCCTCGCTTCCAAGGCCACTTAACATTTCCGAGCGGCTCTGATCGCCCTTTAAATAAACCGTCGTTGTTGCACCATCCAACATATCAGCCATCTTTGGTTGATTGCTGCCGGTTTCAACGGAAATATTATAGACTAGTGTTCCCTCGGTGAGATTTTTTTGCCCGAATGAAACAAGCGCCAGAAAAAGACCTGCAAAAAATAATATTAATTTATAAGCTTTCATTATTAATTTTTAAATCCCAAACCATTAATTATGAATATAGACATGATACTATTTGTAATAGTTGCAGAAGACCAAACAAACTATTTTTTATTATTTGTATTTTTCTTTTGCATGCTTTGCAGTTTTTTATTGCTTTCCTGCATTGCTGATATTTTTTCCTGCCATTTATTTTGGCTCACTGGTTTCTTTTTATTCTCCTGCAGCCGCGCAAGTATTTTCTCGTGATCGATAATATATTTTTGAATTACAAATTGAATTATTAAAGTGATCGCATTGGAAACAGTGTAATACCAGGTTAATGATGACGGAAGCTTATTAAATACTCCTAAAAGAATAATCGGGAAAATGAAAGGCATATATTTCATCACCGGGTTACTATTATCCTGCATGTTACTCATGCCATACAATGAAATAAGCAAACTCGTGATCACTGCTAAAATCGTAAATAAACTCACGTGATCTCCATAAAACGGTATATTAAAAGGTAAATTGTAGATTGAATCATAGGAAGATAAATCCTTGGCCCACCAAAAACTTTGCCCTCGAAGTGTAATATTCGAATTAAAGAAGTTATACAAAGCAAAGAAAATAGGAATTTGCAATACAGCCGGAATACAACCCCCTAATGGATTTACGCCGGCACTTCGGAAAAGCTTCATCTGCTCCATACCAAAAGCTTGCTTATCGTCACCAAACTTCGCTTTTAAAGCATCTATTTCAGGCTTCAAGACTTTCATTTTTGCCCCGCTAAGGTAACTTTGGTAAGTGAGCGGCGAAATAAGTAACCTGATAATGATCGTGAGTAATGCTATTATAAGACCAAAGCTTGCAATTTTGCTTGCCAGAAAATTAAAAACAGGCATTACAAACCCCCGGTTCACATACTTTACAAATGCAAAAATGCCACTGCCAAGCGGTACCATATTATACATTTGATTGCCATAAGATTTTAGGATTTTATAATCACTTGGACCATAAAAAAGCTGCATAGGAATTGTAACGTCTTTCCCCGGAGCCACATCTAATCTCAAATTTGCAGTTTCCTGCGCAATAATGTGAAGGCTCGTGTCTTTAGGTGATTCCCATTTTACTTCGGCATTGGTAAATTTGTTTTTCGCGAGAATAGCCGAAGCAAAAAATTGTTGGCTCAAGGCTATCCATTCAAGAGGTTTTTCAAATTTTTTACTATCTTCCTTGCCTTCGCCAATGCGCTCAAAATCATAATCTCCACCTTCCACAAAAGAAATATGAGATTGTTGAGTTTCCCAAACGATGTCTTTTTCCTGTTTATCCGCTTTTACCTGCCAGGTTAAATTCAGGGTATTTTGGGTAACCAATTTATCGGCACCATCAAGCTGTATGTTGAAACCAACCATATAATCGTTTGGTTCCATTGTGTATTGATGTTCTATAGTATGGCCATCTTTTGTCTGTAGCAGGAAGCTGATCGACTGTTTACCTCCAGTTGCATTTTGAGGTTGGGATGTTGTAAAAAGCAAATCGCCTGTTTGGGCGGTTTGGTTATTTCCGGTATTTATGGCGTATGATATATTATTAAAAGCACCATCCTGAAGTATTAATGGCTTTTTATCAAACGTTTTAAAGTTTTTTAATTCAACTTTTTGTGGTTGCCCGCCCTTATTGGTAAATGTAATTTTTAGAACATTGTTTTCAAGTGTAAAAAATTGCTCTTTGCCACTTGAATCCTGCTCAACATTTACTAACGATGAATCTACTTTTGTAGTAGGGTTGGCCGAAGTTTTTGCTGTATTATTTGAGGTATCAATCCTCGGTTTTAATTTACTGATCGAATCCTGAATATGTTGTTGTTGTTTTTCAAGTGCAATTTTGCCCTGACTTGTATAATAAAAGTATCCAAAAAATAAAAGCGCCAGAAGCACAAAGCCAATAACAGTATTCCGATCCATTCCCATAATTAAAAATTAGTTGGCAAATGTACGCAAACTTTATAGTATCAATTTTGTAACATCTGCCTTAATAGTTCAAAAGCAAAATGCCCTTTTTTAGAGAGCATTTTATAAAAAAAATTTTGATTACTTTTTTGCAGCGCCCGCTTCAGGCTTGGCATCGGGAGCCGCTTTTGTAACTGTTGTAGCCGGGCCGGTTTTAACAACGGTGGCTTCTTCCTGTTTCAATTGGCGTGTCATTGCAACGGAAGCGATTGGAATTCTTGGAGAGTTAAGTATCTCCATATTTTTTACCTTCACATCCTGCACTCTTATATTTTCGTTTAATTTAAGATCTGTAAGGTCAACCTCAATATGTTCCAATAAATGCTCAGGAATAGTTTTAACCTTCAAGGCCTTCATTTTCACCGCTAACTTTCCGCCTTCCTTTACACCTGCAGGTACACCTGTAAATTTAATTGGAATGGAAACTGTAACTTTTTTATCTCCTACCAGTTCCAGGAAATCAACATGGATAAGTTGATCACTCACCTTATCAAACTGCAAATCTTTCAATACACATTTGTATGGAGCTCCGTCTACGGTGATTTCTGCGAGCATAAAATCTGGCGTATAGACTATGCTTTTAAAGGCAGATGCCGGAGCAGAAAAGTTAATTTCTTTTGCACCTCCGTAAATTACAGCTGGCACTTTTTCCTCAGAGCGAAGCTGGCGGGTGGCTGTTTTGCCATATTCGGTCCTGATTTGTCCTTCGATTGTAATTGTTTTCATTATTATATTTTTTTGAGGCGCAAAGGTAGGAAATCTATTTTTAAATAGAGCGTGAAATTGTCCGGCGACATGAAAGGCAAGAAATAAATCAATATTTTGATAAAGCCTTGTTTTTCTTAAGTGTTTTACTTTTAAGGAAAAGGCTATTAATGCTTTTATTTTCGAACGCGTTACGGATGGCAATTGCAAATAATTCAGCTACAGAAACCACCTTTAGTTTATCGATCATTTGTTTGAGAGGAATTGTATCGCAAACTACCAACTCTTCTAAAGCACTATTTTGAATATTTTCGTAAGCGTTGCCGCTCAAAACTGGATGTGTACAAAAAGCCCGCACGCTTCGGGCGCCTTTTTCTCTTAAAAGTCCGGCGCTCTTGGCCAGGGTTCCGCCCGTATCGCAAATGTCATCTAACAAAATAATATCCCTGTCCGCTACATCGCCTATCACGACCATACTGGCTATTTCATTGGCTCTTTTTCGATGTTTATCGCAAATAACCATGTCCACTTCAAAGTAACTGGCAATCTCGCGTATACGGTTTGCACTTCCTACATCCGGAGCTGCAAAAGTCAAATTTTCAAGATTAAGGTCTTCAATATAAGGAATGATGATCGCCGAAGAGTCAAGGTGATCTACGGGAATATCGAAGTAGCCTTGAATTTGAGGCGCATGTAAATCCATAGTAATTACCCTGTCTGCACCTGCTGCGGTAAGCATGTTTGCAACCAGCTTTGAGCCGATAGCTACGCGTGGTTTATCTTTGCGATCCTGCCTTGCATAACCATAATATGGAATAACAGCAATAACCTTATAAGCTGAAGCCCGCTTCGCTGCATCTATCATCAAAAGCAATTCCATAAGATTGTCAGTTGGCGCAAAGGTGCTTTGAACTAAAAATACAAACTGCCCTCTAATGCTTTCCTGGTATTCCACACCAATTTCGCCATCGCTGAACTTTTGTATATTGATTTTACCAAGAGGCTCTCCAAATTTTAGGGCAATTTGTTCTGCCAGGTATTGTGAGCCTGTACCTGAAAAAATTTTTACGTTGGAATGCATTTTAATTTGAATTGGTGAAGGAGGATACTTAGTCTGGCGAAATTATAATTAATATTGCTGGCAATAAACCTAAAATTATGGAAAGTGTTAACAAGTCATCCACCTCAATTAAAAGCTGGGCAATAGATGACAGGCCGAGAGAAAAATTAAT
>JBDTKB010000351.1:0-4190 GCA_039935555.1 Ginsengibacter sp.
CCAAAAATTATTATTTGCGCGATGGGCATTCCTAAAAGAATGAACATCGTTCTCTTATCGCGTAGAATGTGATAAAATTCTTTTTTAACGAATGAGAAAAATTGTTTCATAATATTTCGTGTTCAAATGTTAACCATCATTCCTTTGCGCTTTTCGGGCGAGCTGCAAAAACACCTCATCCATAGTTTCCACTTTGTATATTTTCTTTAATTCGTGGGGAGTATCCATAGCTTCAATCCGCCCGTCAACCATAACGCATACACGATTACAGTATTCCGCTTCATCCATATAATGCGTAGTAACAAAAATTGTAATACCCGCATCGGCGGCTTTATAAATCATACCCCAAAATTCCCTGCGTGTAACAGGGTCAACTCCACCTGTTGGCTCATCTAAAAAAACAATTTGCGGTTCATGAAAAATGGCAACCGAAAAAGCCAGTTTTTGCTTCCACCCAAGTGGCAATGATTTTACTAATTTGTCGGCTTCATTTTCCAAATGCAGCTCTTTAATTACGGTCCCCGTTTTGTTTCTTATAAATTCATTGCTTTTTCCATAGATACCTGCATAAAACCGGATATTTTCTCTGACGGTAAGATCTTCATACAAAGAAAATTTTTGACTCATGTAACCAATATTTTTCTTTATTTTTTCTGTTTGATGGTACACGTCAAAACCAGCAACAGTAGCCTTTCCGCCGGTAGGCAACGAAAGGCCGCACAACATTTTCATAGCGGTGGTTTTACCCGCTCCGTTAGCACCAATAAATCCAAATATCTCCCCTTTATTTACATCAAACGAAATCCCATCAACGGCGATAAAGTCGCCAAATTTTTTGATGAGATGATCAACGGTTATCGCTTTATCAATACTCATTTTAATTTTTCATTAATGCAATAAAACAATCTTCAATATTTGGAGTGACTTCTTTTATTTCAAGGTCAATCGGATCATATTTCGACAAATACTTTCTTAAGACATCCCCGTCATTTTTATGCTTCATAACGGCGTGATGATATGCGCCAAAAAAGTATGCATCTTCCACCTCATCAAACGATTTTAGTTCATTTAATAATTCAAGCATCTTCGAAGAACGCACCGCAAATAATTCCTTTTCAAACTTTCTAATAATACCATTTGGTGTATCGATAGACATTATATTTCCATTTTGAATTAAAGCCACACGGTCGCATTTCTGCGCTTCATCCATATAAGGGGTACTTACAAGAATGGTAATACCCTGCTCTTTTAATTTGCCCAGCATCTCCCAAAATTCTTTGCGCGAAACTGCGTCTACGCCTGTCGTTGGTTCATCAAGAAATAATACAGACGGTCGATGTATCAATGCGCAACATAAGGCCAGCTTCTGTTTCATACCTCCCGATAATTTGCCTGCCTTTCGTTTTTTAAATGGCGCTATCTGCACATAAATATCTTTTATAAGATCATAATTTTTTTCTACCGTGGTGTAAAATATGGTTGCGAAAAATTCAAGGTTCTCTTCCACCGATAAATCCTGGTAAAGTGAAAATCTTCCCGGCATATATCCCACCCTCTTGCGGATCTCTTTATAATTTTTTACCACATCAAAACCGTCTACAGTAGCTTCGCCTTCATCTGCAAGTAATAAAGTGGTTAATACTCTTATTAAAGAAGTTTTGCCTGCGCCATCAGGGCCAATAAGCCCGAAGATTTCTCCCTTATTTACTTCAAATGAAACACCGGAAAGCGCTTCTATTCTATTTTTTTTATTGCCGTAATATTTTTTAATATCCTTTAAAGTAATTGCAGGCATCATTTAATAATTATTGCTCTTTATAAATTTTTTATCAATTTAATTGCGTTTAATTAGTAACGCACGCTTTATGGTTTTTGATCATTAAAATTTACTTCTCCATACATTCCAATTTTTAAATAGCCATCATTTTTTACCAAAATTTTTATTGCATACACAAGATTCGCCCTTTCATCTTTTGTTTGAATTGTCTTGGGTGTAAACTCAGCCTTATCTGAAATCCAGGTAATGACACCATCCATTTTTTTGTAAGTATCGGCTCCATTATCTACCAACACCTGCACATGTTGATTTAATTTAACCTGCGATAATTGCGTGCCTGAAATGTAAGCCCGAAGCGTCATTTCAGAAAGATCTGCAATATCATACAAGGCCTTTCCTATTGAAGTAAGTTCTCCCGTTTCTGCGTATTTGATAATCACAGTGCCTGAAATTGGATTCGTAATGCTGGCCTTACTTATCTGCTCATTTATTTGCGCAATACTTTTTTCCATTGGATTTTTTTCACTCATTATACCCCGGTTTTGAGACGAAATATTGTTTCGCTGCACATTTACCTGCTGTTCCGTTACAGCAAGTTGTTTCCGCGCCACGTCTATCGATGCTTTAATATCATCTACCTGTTTACCCGTTGCTGCATCTTGTTGTAAAAGATTTTCAAATCTTGTTTTTTCATGCAATAAATTTTGCAATTGCGATTGCTGAACAGCCATTTGCTTTTCTAATAAATCAACCTGGGGAGTTACATTGGATTTCTTTTCGCTTAGCGCCTGTATACTTGCCTGAACCTGTTGCTTTTGGAGAATGAAATTGGTGGAGTCAATTTCTCCAACAATTTTTCCTTTTGGAATGGTGTCTCCTTCGCGAATATTGAGCGATAATATTCTCCCCGGAACTTCCGATGAAACAACTACATCATTTACCTCAAAAGTACCGGTAGCATCAAACTCATGCTTGTTATTATTACAAGCCGCCACCGAAATAAGCAAGACTGTTGCAATTAGAATTTTACTGTTCATGAAATTTTTTTTATTTACCTGAAATATTTTTAAAATTTATCTCCGCTTGCAACAACTGCAATTGATGCGTAATCAATGCCTGCGTTGCCTGGTCTTCGTCATTTACTTCTTTTAAATAATCATTGACCGTTATAACGCCATTTTGCAATTGGGCCTGTGCAGCGGCTTTCACGCCATTCCGAAGTTTGATAATGTCTTCATCGCTTGCGATAAGTAATTTCATTTTATCAATTTGCGATTGTTGTTGTTGCAATTGCGTTTGGGTATTTAACAAGAAAGTTTCTTTTTCAATGTCCACGGTTCTTTTATTTATAGCAACAAGCTCATTTTCTTTTTTGCGTGTATATAATCCCGACAGCGACCAGTTAAACCTGAGGCCGCCGATATAAAAAAACTGAAATTGATTATCTAAAAAATTCAAAGCGGGCCGTCCATAACCACCCTGAAGAAAAAGACTTGCCTTTGGCCGGTTTCGCGCTGCAATTAATTTTGATTGCTGATCAAATAATTTTGTTTGATAATTATACAGCGTAATTTCCGGCCTACTGATGATCGTATCAACAATGTCGTGTGGCAATTCCGGCCTTTCAAAGACCACCTGATCTAACAAAGGCATATTTATAAATAACGACAGCGTTTCCAACATTCCCTTTTTAGATGCACTCAATTCAATCGTTCGCTGTTGCGTTTGCAAATACTGCGCTTTCAAAACATCCAGGTTAGACCGAAAGGAAACACCATTTTGTACTTGCGCCTGCACATTTTTAATGCCCACATTAATATCATCTTCTATTAACGAGACCTGTCTTATCTGCGCGTCTAAGTATAAAATTCCAAGAAACAATTGGTTTACCTGTTGCTTTAGCTGGTACAATTGCACTTCAACTTTCTGTTGTTCAACAGCCGAATTCAAAACCTGTGACTCATGCTGCTGGCTGATAAGACCGCCGTCATATATTACCTGACTTACGTCCCCAAGCACTTTATATTGATCTTTTGAAATTGTAGGAATTTTAATACCTGGAATAGGGAAATTTATTTGTGTTACATCGCTTTGGTAAGTTGCCTGCCCGCTCAGCGTGAATTGAGGAAGATATCCTTTATTAAGGTTGGCAATATTAATATCCGACGTTTGCTTTATAAGATCCTTTTGTTTCAGCATCGGGTAGTTTTGACGAGCCAAGCTGTTTGCTTCATCCAGCGTAAGATGTGTGACGACCTGTGCCTGCGCCTTTGTAAAAAAAGTGATCATCAAAAGCCCAACCAGCTTAACCATCTTATTTAACCATTTAGTCAAATAATACATAAAATTTTTTATTTTTTTATTGAGTCAATAATAAACTTTGGTATTTCCTTTTTCCTTTGCATCATCAAAT
>JBDTKB010000352.1:0-8210 GCA_039935555.1 Ginsengibacter sp.
TTACCTTGTGCCTGGTTTGAAAATTAAGCCTTACACAAATTAAATTTGCAAAAAAATTCACTTACAAATAACCCTCCTGGTTATTCATAATTATAATTCCTTCTGCTGCTTTCTAATTGTTTTGCACTTGCTAAATTCCGCCCTGTTTCCGATATCATGAACTCTTACGCCGGTAAGCGAGTTAGATTGCCGACCAATGAATTTGTATGCCACAATTTAATCTATTCTTAAATGTCGACACTTTGCAGTTCGATACTACTGCTTCACCATTTTCAAAGTTTGTTGCTCCGAACCTTGTATTAAAGTTAACTGGTAAACACCTGATGCAAGCCTGGTAAGGTCTATTGACTGGGAAACCGTATTAGAACTTATTTGTTTCTCCAGAATTTTCTTTGCGTTCAAGTCATACATAATAACTACAGAAATTCCTGAATAGGTAGGTACAGTTACATCAATATGATTAATTGCAGGATTAGGAAAAATTTTGAATACACCGCCAATAATTGGAAATGAAACCGTAACTACATTTGAGTAAGTAAAATTCCCATCGTAGTCAATCTGTTTTAACCTGTAATAATTTAATCCTTTAAATGGAGTTTCGTCAGTGAGTTGGTATTTCTGCGGCGTAGCAATAGTTCCGTGGCCCGCAACTTTTGCAATGGGTTCAAAATTTGTTCCGTTTGATGAGCGCTCAATTATGAAAGAAGCATTATTCATTTCATTTGAAATATTCCATTGCAACAAAGAGGTATTTCCATTTTTCTGCACACCAAAATTGGTAAGTGTTATGGGCAAAATACTTCCATTGATGAATGCCAGGTTACCAGCGTTCCCGTAAGGAACACCACCAAATTGCATATAAAGAATATTGTTCCAAACCACGGGATAGCCCGTATAGCCATTATTACCCGATGATCCATTATAAATTCCGGAAGGGTTAGTAATTAATTTGAGAGAAGTGCCTCCAAAATAGCCCAACTGGTAAACTGACTGAGCATTATTATAAATAAAATAAAGGTTGTTACCATAAACAATAGGCTGATCCCAATATCCCATTCCTGCATCAGGATTTGGATAGACATTAAGGCTATTGGAAGTTGATTGATACTTCGCCAAATGGTGTGTTCCGTCAACCGGTAAATAAAATATATACAGATTGTTATTGTAAATAATTGGCGTATTCCAGAATCCGTACGTTGTCGCATCCGGGTTAGGAACAAGGCTGATAGACGCACCGCCGAATTTTGCCAATTGCTGCACATTTGCCGTATTGTAATATTGAAAAAAAAGTGTGTCACTAAAAATAATAGGCAATCCGGCAACACCTCCATTATTAGAACCTGAGCTTTGAGGATTAGCAACCAGCGTTGGATTACTTGTGCCGTCATACTCCATAAATTGGTATTGGTTTGTGGCACTATAATATTGAAAATACAGCTTGTTATGATAAGCAATCGGGAAAGCCGGGTAAACTCCCCGGGTAGTAGCATCGGGGTTTGGTAACAGCGTCCACGAGGTACCGTTATATGTGGCGAGTTGCTTGGGCCCTGCAGCAGTTACATAACGGGAACAAATTTTATTATTAAATACCGCTGAATAATCATTATAAAAGCCAACTGTGCTGTTATCCGGATTTGGGATAAGTGAAATGCCCGATCCTGTAAATGTTCCGAACTGCGTTGAGCCCGCAGCATTTACATAAGCAACATAAAGGGTACCATTATATACTCTTGGCGAACCAACAAACCCAATTGTAGATGCATCCGGATTTGGATAAAGTGTTATTGCGGTTCCATCAAACGAAGCCAGTCTTTGTATTCCTGAAGCGTCGAGATAAATAAAAAAAAGTTTGCTATTAAAGACTATCTGAATACTCTGAAAATAAACTCCTTGTCCGTTATCAGGGTTAGTTATTAGATGAAGACTGTCGCCTCCAGTATATACTGCCAGTTGCAGTTTAATAAGTGTTAAATCCGAGGTTGAAGTGGCGTTATACTCCAGCACAAGGGAATTATTAAATATTATGGGAGTGCCTGCATATCCTGATAGTGCCCCGCTTCCACTCCATGAAAACATGCCGGGAGCACCGGGATTCGGCACTATGTGTATGTTTTGAGCATTCAGGCTCGCAAAAGGCGCCAGGGCAAAAGCAATAATAATAGAGGTAAAACGTAAAATTCTTTTCATGGTTAATTGATGTTAAGTTGAACAATTTTTTGATGAATAAACTTAAAAGAATAAAGCATTAAAGCAGTTTTATTTTTAAAAGCCGTGGCATAGGATCGCAAAAAATATCTAAATTAAGTTTTTAAAAATACTCCTTTTCGCTATAAGCGGTAGTCGGTTTTTGTAAATCGCCTGCTTCTTTTCAATTATCAACAACATACACGACCACCCATTTATTATTCATAAACAGATCGTAATATAAACCTAAAAAGATGTTTTGGGGAACCCGATTCAAAATCGTCAAATGCGGTAAAAGATAGATAATTTCTTTGAAATTAAAATAACTAATTTTGAACTCTTGTGAAATTATATTGCTGAATTGGCATCAAATTATTGTTATAGTTTATTGAAACCATTTACAGGCTTGATCTTTGAGAGAAAGCTTATATTATTTGTGTTAATGTACAATGCAACCCGGATTGCCAAAAAATCTACATCATTATGACAAACGAGATTGAATAAATTAAAATAACAAGCGATCTTAATTAATTTATCATCTTCACTTAAAAACCTGTAGTTGCTAACTTTTGCCTGGGGCCATGTTGACGCCAGGTACTGTCACAAAAACAAATAAAACTGTAATTTTTTTTAAATAATTGTGTATTAATTTAATGAAGACAAAGGCTATACTCGTGGTATTAGTTAGGATAATCCTGCGCAATGGCAAAGTCCGGAAATCAAAAAAAAACCTCCGCGAACGGAGGTTTTAAGATTTGATGATGATGCAATTATTTAATGACTTTCTTTGTGAATGTTTGTTTGTCTGACACCAGTTTTACAATGTAAATACCAGCCGGAATATTTCCTAAATCTAAGGGAATACTATAGGTCCCTGTAGAAAGAGTTCCCTTATCAATTATTTTGACAGGTTTCCCGTCGATTGTATAAATCGCAAAGGCAACTTTTGATGTTTTAGCTACCTGTAATTGAATCCAACTGTTACTTGAAATTGGATTACCAAAAATAGCCCAGTCAAAGTTTTTGAAATCAAGGCGAATGGTTGATGAATAGTTGAAATTACCATCAATATCTACTTGTTTTAAACGATAATAATTATAGCCGCTCAATACTTTTATGTCGGTATAATTGTATGTCTGTATTAAAGATGAATTACCCGCGCCTTTTACAAAGCCGATCGTACTAAAGCCCTGCCCGTCGGAACTTTTCTGCACCTGGAAGCCAGTGTTGTTAAGCTCTGTAGCGGTACTCCATGTAAGGTTGGCTTTATTATCAACCAGTAATCCGTCGAAATTGAGGAAGGTAACCGGGAGCAGAGATCCTGCAGCATTGAGAACATTAAGTGAATAATCGCCAAATTCAGCAGTACTATAAGGTTGGATTTTTACGTAATAAGTACCGGCTGCAAGGCTGCTTAATGCCAGGCTATCGGTAGTTGGATTATTGCCACTAAAGACCTCTTTATATCCTATTTGGGTAGTACCATCGCTGCTATACAGAAATATATTAAAATCAAGCGCGTTGTTACTATATACACTGCCTCTCAAGGTTGATAAAATGATACGCAGCATACCCGTGGATGTTGTGGTTACTTTATAATAATCTGCAGTATCTCTCTGGTTGTTATAATAGTATCCTACATGCCCTTTAATATTATTTGAATTTATCGGCAAAGTAATAGCGGTGGCGGGAGTGCCATTATATTCCGCATCGGTTGGATATTTCGGAAGGAAAAGTGAATCAGAAAGGGTATAATTAGCGAATTCAGCAGTACTATAAGGTTGGATTTTTATGTAATAAGTGCCGGGAGCCAATCCATCAGCGGTAATTAGGTTTGATGCGCCTTTATTGCCATTAAATACTTCAATAGCGCCCAATTGAGTGGTGCCATCATTATCATAGAGGTACATATTTACATCAAGTGGGTTAGTGGAAGTAGTACTATAAATGCTGCCACTATCAGTTGAAAGATATACTCTTAACAAGCCGTCAGCAGTGGTAGTTACTTTATACCAGTCTGTAGTGTCACGAACATGGTTGTAATAATAGCCGACATGGCCGGTTTTAGTGCTATTAAGCGATAAGGTAACTGCAGTTGCACGCGTACCGTTTGGCTCCGCATCATTTGCGAGTGTAGCATTAAACAAAGTGTCAGAAAGGGTATAATTGGCAAATTCAGCAGTACTGTAAGGTTGGATTTTTATGTAATAAGTGCCGGGAGCCAGTCCATCAGCAGTAATTAGGTTTGATGCGCCTTTATTGCCATTAAATACTTCAACAGCGCCCAATTGAGTGGTGCCATCGTTATCATAGAGGTACATGTTTACATCAAGAGGGTTAGTTGAAGTAGTACTATGAACGCTGCCACTATCAGTTGAAAGATATACTCTTAACATGCCATCGGCAGTAGTAGTTACTTTATACCAATCTGTAGTATCACGCAGATGATTATAATAATAGCCAACATGCCCGGTTTTGCTACCATTTTGAGGTAAAACAACTGCACTGGCAGCGCTACCGTTCGGCTCCACATCGTTAGCCAATGGCGTTGTGAAGAGGCTATCCGAGAGTGTGTAAGCCCCATAAGCGGTACTGAAGGGTGTTATAATAGCCTTATACGTTCCGGGAGCAAGCCCGTCAACTACAACAGTTACCGTTGAATTGCTATATGATTCAGCAGAAGCACTTACCGGAGTTGTTCCATCATTGTCAAACAACTGCACATATAAGTCTGTGGGGCTGGTTGTTGATAGTGTGAGCCTTAACAATCCATCGGATGTGGTAGTAACCGTGTAAACGTCCGGAGTGGCGCTGCCTATGTTACCATTAACACTGCTGTTTAGCGGCAATGTTCCTCCCTGCGCATATATATTTTGAGTAAACCCACAAACCATCATTGTCAGAAGAGTAATTTGTAAAATTTTAGTTTTCATATTTATTAATTTATTGTTTAAAATTATTTTTAGTTAAATACTTATCACAAAACCAGTTGATGCATAATACCGGAGGACTATAATAACCACTTAACGAATAAGAACTTTACGGTTCCTTCTTCTTTTTTTAGGATTTGTCCACTATATGTTTCGGGGGATTATTAACGTTGCTAAACATTCTGAAAAAGCCTTGCCTTTTTCCAAAAGGTCAAAAATCATAAAGCCATTTCAGGTAGTTGCAGAATAAAGATAGAAGTGCTATGGCGTGGAGAATAGCTGTTTATACAAAGTAGTTTTTCTTCTTGACGAACGGCTACTTTTTCTACACGAACGAAAATGTGTTGTTTTATTAATTGCTGTTTCTTTGTAAAAAAGAAAACAGGCACATTATGCATAAAGTTTTCAGGAAAATATTTCTTACCTACCTGCCATTTATAATTCTTTGGCTGGTAGTTTCTGTATTCATGACCTACATCTACATGGATAATTATTCACCTGTTGCACCCCAGTTATATATAACTTGCATTGGTACCGCACTATCCTTACCCGCCTGTTGGTATGCTGCCACGCGGCTCGTTCCGAAGTATCTTTATCAAAAAAAAATCGGAGGTTTTATATCACGTATTATCGGTTTAATAGTCGCCAATACATTGCTGGTTTACCTGTTCGACGCAATGCTTTATCATCATTTTACGGGCAAGCCTGTTATTCCTTCAACGGCAATTTTCGTTTTGATTATCATGTTATCTATTTTTGTTAACCTGATATTTTTTTCTATTAGTTGTGGGGTAAAAATAATTGCCGACCGATACTTTCTTGAGGCACGTATGATGGAAATTGAAAGAGAAAAAATGGTAACAGAATTAAATTTTCTGCGATTGCAGATTAATCCGCATTTTCTTTTTAATGTGCTCAACACTATCTATTTTCAAATTGATAAAACCAATATAGCGGCAAGATCATCTGTAGAAAAATTTTCTGAAATGCTGCGTTACCAGTTATATGATTGCAATACAGATAAGATAGAAATTAAAAAAGAAATTGATTATATAAAAAGCTATGTTTCCATGCAGAGTCAAAGGCTGGAAGAGGGCACCGATATTTTATTTATTGATCATGAGGGACTGGAAGGATTTACTGTTGCGCCCTTTATGCTGCTCACGCTTGTTGAAAATGCCTTTAAGCACATTTCACATTTTAAGAATCCATCGGAAAACAGGATTCGTATCGACGTAAAAAAAGACGACGACTTGTTGATTGTAAAGGCTAGCAATACATATGACAAAGGTGAAAAGGTAATATACCTGCAGCAATCCGGCGGGTTGGGAATTCAAAACTTAAAACGCCGCCTTGAATTACTTTATCCCGGCAAAGCTCAATTATCTGTTTATAATACTGACCTGCTTTTTGAATCGGTACTAAATATAAACCTGTCATGATCAACTGCCTGGTTATAGATGATGAACCGATTGCACGCAAGGGCTTGCTGGAACATATAAAAGAGATAGAATTTTTAAACGCCCTCGGCGAATGTAAAAGCCCAATTGATGCCACGGTATTTCTTCAAAAGAATAAAGTAGATCTTCTCTATCTTGATATACAGATGCCTAAAATGTCCGGGATTGATTTTTTAAAAAACAACCCATCGCTTCCGCCGGTAATATTTACAACAGCTTTCTCCGAGTATGCTATTGAAGGGTACGAACTGGACGTTATTGATTATTTATTAAAACCGATAAGTTTTAACCGCTTTTATAAATCAGCGCTTAAAGCGAAGGAATTCATCGACCTTAAGCTTGCAAATAAAGTTTCACAGAACGAAGATTTTTTCTTTGTTAAGTGCAACCAAAAAATAGAAAAAATATTGGTAGGGGATGTGCTGTATGCGGAAGGAATGGCGAATTACATTATTATTCACTGTGCTCAAAAAAAATACATCGCTTACCTCACCTTTAAAAGTTTAGAAGAACATCTGCCTGCCCATCTTTTCATAAGAATTCACCGCTCTTACTTAGTGGCGATAAAAGCCATTAAATCATTTAACCACGAAGAGATATTGCTGAATAATATCACCTTGCCCATTGGCAAAAACTATAAAGATAATGTGATGGTACAATTAGAAAAGTGGTTGATTAAAAGATGAGCAATAATTAATTTTTGTTAAGTCCTAAACTTGCCTGTAGCACCGCGCTTTCCTTTTGTTGATCACTGGCCAACGAACAATAGCTATTAACTATTATTGTGAATTGAAAAATGGAAGTACATCGTCACCCCGACCTTCATCATAAACCAAAAATTGGAAGGAATATTTTCTTGAGTCCTCAATGATTTTCCTGGCTGTTTACTCGGATTTATTGCGGAGAACCTTCGAGGGCATTTTACTGATAGGGCAAAGGAAAAACAATATATGAAAGGTTTACGAGCGCCGCTTGCATTATGTAAATCTGAACGGGGTTTATTTCAGTAACTCATTATGCCGCAAAAATTTTTTGCACCACTATTCTTCCAGTTATCCTTTTGTGCAGATCGTCAGTTCTACAGTCGTTAAATATCTTTAACCTGTATGTTTCTCAGAAAGCTAAAAATTGAATTTTAAAAAAAATGATAATAGATATAGCGTAAAAAACAGTATCCCAAATACTGAGAAGGAAAATAGCAAAAGAAAAAACTTGATGATCGTTTTAAGCCGCTTCTGCTGGTAGAAATTGCGCATCGCTTTATACAAATAGAAAAGCAAGAGGAGGGTAAAAATGTTTTTTACATATTCCAGCCAGGTGGCGCCTGTTATTGAACTTAAATACTGTAATCCGAAAATGAACAGAAATCCAATGAATACAAAAATATAAAAGTGAATGGTAAAAATAGCGTGGTCAGTATAGTAAAATTGTTTATGCCTGGTATATAAAAATTTTAGAATTAAGGCAAATAAAGGGAGCAACAAGAAAAGCAATTGCGGAATTGTATGAAGAAATGTTTCTGTGAACCTATTGACTGCTGCATCCGCATTGTTATGATATTTTTGGTCTATTTCTATATTCTTCCTGGTGAGCATTCTTATAAACCAATTGTCTTTCACGTTACCAGTTGTCACCA
>JBDTKB010000353.1:0-5784 GCA_039935555.1 Ginsengibacter sp.
ATCAAATTGCTAATGACCTTCAAAGGAAATTAAAAAAATTTAACGAAGCCAGGATTTTTGCAACCCAGGATCAAACTATTTCGGTCGGTGGAAACAGGGGAGGATTGCCCGTGCAATTTATTGTTGAAAATCAAGACCTGGAGAAATTAAGAACAATACTCCCGAAATTTTTGGAGGAGGCAAAAAAAGACAAGACTTTCTCCAATGTGGATGTAAACCTAAAATTTAATACGCCTGAATTACAACTAACTATTGACAGGATGAAGATCAAAGATCTTGGGTTATCATCCCAGGATGTTTTATCCGCTATCCAGGCTGCGTTTAGCGGTGGAAGGCTTGCATATTTTATTCAGAATGGTTTTCAATATTCGGTGATAGCACAGGTAGAAAGGAATGACCGGAACACACCTTCCGATATTTCAAAGCTTTATGTTCGCAATAATACCGGCCAAAATATTCCTTTATCTGCCATTGTACACACCAAAGAAAGTTCAAACCCGGCAACGTTATATCATTTCAATCGGTACAAGGCTGCAACTATTTCAGCTTCACTTGCCGAAGGGTACACAATCGGTGATGGTATTAAAGCAATGCAGGCTATTTCTAACCGGTTATTGGATCAATCTTACCAAACAGCATTGACGGGCCCTTCAAGGGATTTTGCTGAAAGTTCTTCCAATATCATGTTTGCTTTTGTGTTGGCATTAATATTAATTTACCTCGTTCTTTCAGCGCAATTTGAAAGCTTTTTAGATCCCTTCACCATAATGTTAACCGTGCCATTGGCGCTTGCTGGTGCGCTTTTAAGCTTATGGGTTTTTGGCCAAACATTAAATATTTTTAGCGAAATAGGAATGATCATGCTGATAGGATTAGTAACTAAAAATGGAATACTGATTGTAGAATTTGCCAATCAACGAAGAGCACAAGGAATGAAAAAGGTCGAGTCTGTGGTAAATGCCGCAACGCACCGGCTTCGCCCTATTTTAATGACAAGCCTTGCAACTTCTCTTGGTGCATTGCCAATCGCGCTGGGGCTGGGCGCTTCTTCTGCGAGTCGCGTTCCGCTTGGCATTGTGGTAGTTTGTGGTATTTTATTTGCCCTGATTTTTACTTTATTTGTAATACCTGCGGTTTACACTTACATCTCCGGAACACATAAAACCACTGAAGAAAAAGATAAAGAATTCGCAGGAGAATATGCTGAAGTTGCAGATAAACATGCTTAATGAAAAAATTATTACTCATACTTTTTACTATCACTGCCGGCAATACTTCGTTTTGCCAGTCACTTTCATTACAGGATGCAATAAATATCGCTTTGCAAAAAAGCCTTGACTTACAATTACTAAAGAATAATGTTGAAGTAGGGAGAATAAATAATTACATTGGCGTTGCTGGCGGCTTGCCCGAAGTATCGGCCCAGGCGGCTGATAATGAGCAAAAGACCAATGTAAACCAGCAGCTAAATTCCGGAACAATTATAAAACGAAATGGCGCAACAGGTAATGCCTACACCTCAAGTGTATCTGCGGGAATGTTGCTGTATAATGGTTCGAGGGTTATTGCCACAAAGCATCGCTTAGAACAACTACAGCTCCAAAGCGAACAATACCTTAATTCACAGGTTCAAAATACCATGTCATCGGTAATGATGGGTTATTTTGATATTGTGCGCCAGCAAGCGTACACAAAATTGTTAGACAAGTCTATTGAAGTGGCCCAAAAACAGTTGGATATTGTAAAAGTTCAGCAAAGTGTAGGAATGGCCAACAATGCAGATCTGTTTCAATCTCAAATAAACCTGAACACTTTTGTACAACAAAAGCAAGCACAGCAATTGGTGATTGACCAGGCAAAAACAGGGTTATTATTGTTGTTGAATCTAAGGCCCGACTCCTTAATTACGGTTGCAGATACCATTATTGTCGATCCAAATTTGGTATTAGGAGACGTGCTTAATAATCTAAACCGTAACGCCGATATTCTTGCGGCAGAAAATCAAATAAAAATTAATGAGTTTATTGTAAAAGAGACGAAAGCTCAGCGCTATCCATCAATTGGTGGCAATGCGGGTTATAATTATAACAGGTCGCAAACGTCAGCAGGAAACGTATTGTTGAATCAAAATAATGGCGCCTTCGCAAGTGTAACGCTGGCAATTCCTATTTACAACGGTTCAATTTACAAACGGCAACAAAAGGTTGCAGAAATAAATGTGCAGAATGCCACGCTGCAAAAAGACATCGTCACAAGAAATTATGCCGCTCATGCTGTTCAAACTTACCAGGCGTATCTTTCTTCCATCCAACAGTTGGATTCGCAAAGAGTAAATGTTGACCTTGCTCAAAGATTGATAGACCTGGAGCTACAGCGGTTTCAATTACATGCGGCTACAATTATAGAACTAATCCAGGCGCAACAAAGTTTTCAAAATGCTGCTTACACTTTTATTAATTTGAGTTATGCTGCCAAATCCTCTGAGATAGAGTTGAAACGATTAATTAATCAAATTAAATTTTAATTTCAAAAATTTATGCCTTTGATTGCAACGTCCTGTTGATAATATTTGCTTTGTAAGTAAGGTCTTGCATGCTATTACTTATAATGGTCACGTGGCCCATTTTGCGACCCGGCCTTGTTTCTTTCTTACCGTACAAATGCACAAAAGCATTTTCAATTTTAAGAACATCTTCCAGGCCTTCATATTTTACCGTTCCTGTATAACCTTTAGCGCCAATAATATTTACCATGGCTGAAGGCATAATTGCCTTTATATTTCCCAGTGGATAGCTCAAAAGGATTCTCCAAAGCATATCAAATTGCGAGCTGTAATTGGCCTCAATCGTGTGATGTCCGCTGTTGTGCACTCTTGGGGCCGTTTCATTTACCCATACATTATCAAGAGTATCCAAAAACATTTCTACGGCAAAAATTCCGGCACTTTTAAGATTTTTTACAACCGTTAAAGCGATTGCTTCTGCTTTCCATAAAACCTTCTCGTCAATAGCAGCGGGGCTTAGCTGGTACTGGAGTAAGTTTAGGTCTTTATTGAATATCATTTCCACCGTTGGATATAAAGCAGTTTGGCCAGCGTCATTTATAGCGACAATTGTTGCAATTTCTTTTTTAATATTTACCAATTTTTCTAAAACCGCCGGAGCGTCAAATCCATTTTGAATTTGTTTTTCATCTTTTATAATAGTAACTCCCCGGCCATCATAACCGCCCATTGCAATCTTATGAACGCCCGGTAAAAGGTGCCGGTGATTTGAAATTTCATCTTTGGTTTGAGTAACAACAAAAGTTGCCGAAGGAACATTTATTGTTTGGTAGAATTGTTTCTGTAAAATTTTGTTTTTAATAATCGCGAGCGCAGCAGGACTTGGGTAAACCTTTAAACCTTCTTCTTCCAACTTTGTTAAGGCTTCAACATTTACTGATTCAATTTCAATAGTAATAGCATCAAGAAGTTTACCGAAATTATAAACATCCTCATAGTTGGTAATATCGCCTTTAATGAAATGGTGGCAAAAATGTGAAGCAGGGCATTCCGCATCATGCGCCATTACGTAAGTTTCAACCGGGTAATTTAACGCCGCTTGTAATAACATTCTTCCCAGTTGCCCACCTCCTAAAATGCCGATTTTTTTCATTTAATTTTTTTAGCAAGATAAATGTTCCGTTATTATGAAAAATAAAAACCCGGTTGCCTTCTATAATATAACAATACGAAGGGGTTGCTCCCGCTTTAATTTTTTACCTTTACGCAAATAAATATTGTTATGGAAATGTCATCAGTAAAACCTTCTCCTAAAAGTAATCAACACACAGATTTTCTGCCTTTGTTTGGAACGGATTATGTGGAATTTTATGTGGGTAATGCAAAGCAGGCTGCGCATTTTTATAAAACGGCTTTTGGTTTTCAATCGCTGGCTTACGCTGGCCCAGAAACAGGTGTTAAGGATAAGGTGAGTTACGCCATCCGTCAAAACAAATTAACTTTTTTGCTGACAACAATCTTAAAAAATTGAAACGAAATAAGTGATCATGTTCATAAACATGGTGATGGAGTTAAGTTTATTGCGTTAAAAGTAGAAGATGCAACAAGCGCCTGGGAAGAAACCACAAAGCGAGGAGGGGAAAGCTACCTTGAGCCGGTTACATTAAATGATGATGACGGGGAATTGATCATGAGTGGCATTCACACTTATGGAGAAACCGTCCATTTATTTATTGAGAGAAAAAACTACAAAGGAATTTTTATGCCGGGTTTTCGTAAATGGGAAAGTAATTACAATCCGCCTGAAACTGGTTTATTGTATGTGGATCACTGTGTAGGAAATGTTGGATGGAACCAAATGAATAAATGGGTAAATTTTTACGAAGATGTGATGGGTTTTAAAAATATTCTCAGCTTTGATGATAAGGATATCTCAACAGAATATTCAGCACTGATGAGTAAGGTGATGAGTAACGGTAACGGCTACGTTAAATTTCCAATAAATGAACCCGCAGAGGGAAAGAAAAAAAGCCAGGTGGAAGAATACCTGGAATTTTATGATGGCGAAGGCTGCCAGCACATTGCGCTTGCTACTAATAATATTATTGAAACCGTAACGAAATTGCAGGAGCGCGGCGTCGAATTTTTAAAAATTCCTGGTAGTTATTATTCCACAGTTCTGGACCGCGTTGGGCACATTGATGAAGACCTTGCGCCGCTGCGCCAATTAGGGATTCTTATTGATAAAGATGATGAAGGATATCTTTTGCAAATCTTCAGTAAGCCTGTGGAAGACCGGCCGACATTGTTTTTTGAAATTATACAACGCAAAGGCGCTCAAAGTTTTGGCAAAGGAAATTTTAAAGCACTCTTTGAGGCAATCGAGAGAGAACAGGATGCAAGAGGAAATTTATAATTGTCAAACCATTTTGCGAGTTCTCAAACCATTGAACAAATAATAAATAGTTAAACAAATTTTCTCAACAGCATTGTTTCAATAAAAATTTTATTTTTACGTTATAACTGTAATTACAAACAGGAAATGAATTATAAATTTCGCAGTATTTTTTTGATGATCGTATTGATGGCCATTCTTTTACCTGCCACAGTCACGGCGCAAAATTCAGTTATTGCAAAAGAAAAATTATCTTTTAAACTTGCCGGCATTTTTAATGGTAAAGAAGATACGCTACAAAAAGAATTTGAAGCTAAGGGTTTGCAGTGGCCTGCAAGATATGTTTACATCAGGAGCTTTAAATATGATGCACAGCTAGAAGTTTGGGTGAAAAATTCATTCAGGGAGAAATACAAGCTTTTCAAAACTTATAAGGTTTGCATGCAAAGCGGAACAATGGGGCCAAAAAGATTACAGGGTGATTTCCAGGTTCCGGAAGGTTTTTATTACATCAATGAATTTAATCCGCACAGTAATTACCACCTTTCTTTAGGTTTAAATTATCCAAATGCTTCAGATAGAATTTTGAGTGATTCCTTGCGCCCCGGAAATTCAATTTATATTCATGGCAGTTGTGTTTCCATCGGGTGTATTCCCGTTACTGACAGCGAGATTGAAGAAATTTATATGATAGCAAGTTATGCAAAAGCTAACGGCGAAGATTTTATTCCGGTGCATGTCTTCCCGGTAAAATACAGTCAAAGAAAGTCAATGGAATATTTGAGGATGTCCACAAAAAATAATCCCACATTACAAAAGTTTGCCTTGCAATTAAAAGATGCCTACGATAAATTTGAAGAAACTCATGAAGTGCCTCTCGTACTTA
>JBDTKB010000354.1:0-5033 GCA_039935555.1 Ginsengibacter sp.
GATAAATGGAAACGTTCCGTAATCGATAGTTTCCATTCAGAAAATGGCGAATTATGCATTTACATTCATTTACCTTTTTGCGAAAGCATGTGTACTTTTTGTGCCTGCAATAAGCGCATCACCAAAAATCATAACGTCGAAAAATTATACATCGATACGGTTTTGAAAGAATGGCAAATGTATCGTGATATATTGCCCGGAATTCCGGTAATAAAAGAGATTCATTTGGGTGGAGGAACGCCTACATTTTTTAGCGCTGCTAACCTGGTTTTTCTTATTGAACAAATTACCAGTACTTCAATTGTAAGTGACGATCACGAGTTCAGCATTGAAATACATCCCAACTATACTACTGAAGATCACGTTAAGAAATTATCCGCAATTGGCTTTAACAGGATGAGCATCGGAGTGCAGGATTTTGATCCGCAAATACAATATACGATTAACAGGATACAAACTTACGAGCAAACAAAAGAGGTTTTTGATTGGGGAAGAAAATACAATTACAGCAGCATTAATATTGATCTGATTTATGGTCTTCCGCATCAAACGATAAAGAGTGTTGAGCATACTATTTCGCTGATAAAACAATTGATGCCCGACCGCATTGCATTTTATTCTTACGCACATGTGCCGTGGAAGAGCAAGGCCCAGCGGAGGTATACTGAAAACGATCTGCCACTTGCTTCCGTTAAATGGGAAATATATAAACGCGGAAGATTGCTACTTGAAGCGGCTGGTTTTAAGAGTATCGGAATGGATCATTTCGCTTTGGAGTCGGATCAATTATTTGTCGCCGGAGAGCAGGGGAAGCTTAACCGGAATTTTATGGGCTATACAACAACGCAATCAAAACTAATAGTCGGGTTAGGCGCTTCGTCCATCAGTGCGACAAAGAATGCTTTTGCACAGAACGAAAAGGTAGTTGAAGATTACGAGGCTAAAATTAATTCAGGATTTCTTCCGTTAGTAAATGGTCATTTATTAAATGAGGAAGACCTTTTGATTCAAAATTATATTCACGAGCTCATGTGTTTAAATAAAACAACTTTGCATAAAGAAAGGCATGATGTTGATTTTATGATTCACGTTTATTCCCGCATTGCTTCTATGGAGGCGGATGGATTTATTATTTTAGAAGGAGACACTGTAAGCGTTACTAACATCGGGAAATTATTTATCCGGAATATCTGCGCTGCCTTTGACGCATACCTGTTTAAAAAAGAATTGCAGGGACAAACATTCAGCAGAGCAATTTAATATCGGTCTAATAGTTTTTATTTTGCAGGAGTAGGCAAAATTCATCATCGATCATTTAGTTTTACGCCGGCAAGCAGGAGATTTTTTTTGCACCCGGGCAAATATTATATTTAGATTTTTTATCGATCATCTTGATATATTATTTTCAGGATAAAATAGAATAATTTTATCTTCAACTTTATGAAACTATCAGCAGCGGCCATTACTATTTTTTTTCTTTTTTCCTTTGGGAAATGTAATAATTCAAGGCAGGTCCGAAAGCCATTCGTAAATCCCCAGCTTAATTATTCTTACAGGAAAAGTACTGAAGACGGCACCGGCAAAATTTATATTACCAGGGAAATTCCTCAAATAATGGGCGCTGATGGCGCGGCCTGGCTGGAAAGAAAAGACAGGCAAAAAGAAGAAAATTCTAATCTTGTAATCCAGGAAATGGATTTGCGGCCTAACAGCGTCGTTGCCGACATCGGCGCCGGTACCGGGTATTACACGTTCAAGATTGCACAGCAGGTTCCGCAAGGAAAAGTATACGCAGTGGAAATTCAGGACGAACTAATTCGCTATTTAACCAATAAGAAAAATGAATTGCACAACACCAATGTTGAGGTTATTAAAGGAGACGCAAAATCGCCTGAGCTGCCGGATAGTTCTGTCGATCTTGCGATAATGATAGATGTGTATCATGAGTTGCAATATCCCAAAGAGATGATGCAAAACATTAGCAAGGCGCTAAAACGCAATGGCAAAATTTTATTGCTGGAGTATCGGGCAGAGGATCCTTCCATTCGCATAAAACCACTGCATAAAATGAGCGTGGCTCAGGTAAATAAAGAAATGGCAGCGAATGGGTTCAAACTTTCATCGGACGGCGAATTTCTTCCCATTCAACATTTTTTACTGTATGAGAGAAAATAATCCGGTAAAAAATAGCATCATTTTAGGCCTTATATTTTTTTATTTTTACTTTTCTATTTGCAAAACACTTCGTGTCTAAATGAAAAAAAATCAAAAAGTTTTGGCGCCAAGGGCCTTTTCCTGATTTAATAAAACGGCCGTTTCAAAGATTCTTTAACTGATTTCAAAAATGAATATTAAAAAACCAAAGATTGATATAATTAATGACTTGCTGGAAGATTGTATTTTGGCCTACCCCGTTTCTTCTTTTGTTATAAGCCTTTATAAGCAATACCAGCAGCGTGGCAGCCTTAGTAAAAAACAATTGCAAGGCCTTCATAGCAAAGCTTCAAAAATTACGGATGTTTCTGTTGGCAAGTTGGGTACGCTGGAAGCTATTATAAAAAGAATGCCAACAAGATATAAATCTGAGCTGCCGCCACCGGCCCCAATATTTGAAAAAGACCGGGAAGCTGGCATGTTAATAGAAACAATTTTACAGAAATATCCGCAACACAAAAGGGTGCTGTTTCTTAAAGCCAAATACGATAACAAGGAAATACTTTCAACAATAGAAATTTCCGAATTAAGAAAATTCAAGCAGCTTATTAAATAGTCAATACAGCGCCGCTATTTTCAATCGGCAACTTTTATTTTAATAACTATTTTTTTATCTACCGCATTACCCCCTGTAGTGATCCCGGGCCGGTGCGCATCTCCTGGAAAAAAGATAAAAAAAGTTCCGGGAGTCGCCTTGTATATTTTACCCGTAGCAGTATAATTAGCTGCATCGCGCGTTTCATCATAGCTTTTAGTAACGGTAGCGTCTATAATAGGGCAAACTCCAATTTTTTCTTCTCCTGAAATCACACTTTGGAGATCAATATATTTGCGGTGAGATTCCCAATTAGTTTTATCAAAGTCTTTTGTGGAATCCTGCGTAACTGTAGCAAACACATTATTACTGTCAATCGGATATTTTCCAACTGCTAATTTTTGAAGGTAATGATCTTTAAGGAAAGCAAAAGCCTTATCCCAGCTCACCTTATTGCGCCTGTATTGTTTTGCGAATTCTTCTACGTCTATTGACTTATGTGGCCGCAGATGTACATCTTCATTCCAATCCTTTGCCTTAAACCATTTTTCAGCCGCTCTTTTTGAACCGGATTTTGATGCTTTTGTCTGGCTAAATCCATTGATATTAATTATAGAAAATAATACCAAAATAACAGCAACTCCAACACGTTTTTTCATACACAAAATTTACCTGTAAATATTTATAAATATATAGTTTAAGATTAATTTTCCCGGTATAAAGTTTAATTGTTTTAATAAATTTTGGCTTTCAAATACACTTTATAAATCGTAAAAATTTATTGCGTTTTTTCCGAAAAAATTATCCTGCTCGGCTTTCGTAAACGAGGCAAAATAATCGGCCACTATCTTCAAAACATCATTATAAGTACCGCCTAAAAGACTAACCGGCCAATCAGATCCGTAAATAATTCTGCCGCTTCCAAAAGTATTTATTATTACATCAAAAAAAGGAACAAACTCTTCGTTCGTCCAATTGTTCACATCAGCTTCAGTAACAAAGCCTGAAATTTTACAATACACATTTTCAAACGGGGCAAATTGCATGATGTCCCGCTTCCATTCTTCAGTATTTTTATCTTTTATTCCCGGCTTCGCAAGATGGTCAATTACAAATTTTTGATTGGGAAATTGGGCAACAAATTGTTTTGCAAAATGCAATTGATCAGGAAAAATAAGAATGTCGTAGGTGTAATTAAATTTCTGCAAGGCACTAATCCCTTTTAAAAAAAGCGGTTGCAACATAAGGTCCCGCTGAACTTCGCCTTGCAACACATGGCGAAACCCTTTAATTTTTTTAAATTGTTTATAATAAGCGAGCCTCTCATCGATAGTATCTTTTTGTAAGTCGACCCACCCAACAATGCCCTTTATAAAATCATATTCCGCGGCATTTTTTAATTGAAAAATATTTTCTTCCTCTGATTGTACCGCTTGTACAGTTACACAACCATCAAAATTATTTGCTTTTAAATAGGGTTCAATATCAGCCGGCAGAAAGTCTTTCCTGATGGCTTTCATCTCATCAGTTATCCAACTGTCTCTTTCAACGTCGAACTTCCAGAAATGCTGGTGCGCATCAATTTTTTGCATACGCTTTTACTTTTTGCTTCGCGCTTCCTAAACCATCTATTCCGGATTCCATCACATCGCCGGGCTTTAGAAACAATTGCGGGTTCATCCCCAGGCCAACACCTGCGGGAGTACCAGTTGATATTACATCGCCCGGAAGGAGCGTCATAAATTGACTTACATAAGAGACAATAAATGGTATTTTGAAAATAAGATTAGCGGTGGAACCATTTTGCATGGTGATATCATTAACGGTGAGCCATAAACGCAGATTGTTTACGTCAGGAAGTTCATCAGGCGTTGCCAAATATGGACCAAGCGGAGCAAAAGTATCACAGCTTTTACCTTTCACCCATTGCCCGTTTCTTTCCATTTGAAAGGCCCGTTCACTCAGGTCGTTATGTAAACAAGACCCAGCAACATAATCCAGCGCTTTTGATTCTTCTACATAAGCTGCCATGGTGGAAATTACCACCGCAAGCTCCACTTCCCAATCAGTCTTTTTTGAATCCTTCGGGATTATTACATCATCATTTGGCCCGATCAGCGCGGTAGTTGACTTGAAAAAGATAATGGGCTCCGTGGGAATATTCGCCTTAGTTTCTTTAGCATGATCAGCGTAATTTAATCCAATACAAATTATTTTTGACGGTCGTGTAACGGGAGAGCCTAAACGCACTTCCTTAGAAACTTCAGGGAGTTTATTTTTGTTG
>JBDTKB010000355.1:0-23042 GCA_039935555.1 Ginsengibacter sp.
TCTGGTAAGGAAATGAGTAATCCGCCCATCCTATATTGTTATCAAAGTATTCATCAACACTATTTTCACCAGAAAGAAAATGAACGATTAAAAAATATCAGAAAACTATTATAGACGCCATTGAAAAACAAGATTGGCTGGATACAGCCGCTGATACACTTCAGCCAGCTATGGGTGATGGGGGCAGTTTCTTTTGGGGAACGGGATCAATTTACGTGGGTTTTTCCACCTATTACAAAACTATCGCTTATTGTTACATTTGTGGTCACAAAATAAAAAAAGCAGCTATGATTTTACCATAACTGCTTGATTTTTAAGCTCCCCCTTCTGGACTTGAACCAGAGACCCTCTGATTAACAGTCAGATGCTCTAACCAACTGAGCTAAGGAGGAATCTTAGTTTTAATATGATTATTAAAACGGGTGGCAAAAATAGCCATTTTTGTTATGCGACAAAAATTGATTTCAAACTATTTCAACCAGCTAAAAAGCCCGCTCTCTTTGATTCCTAAAAATATGCCCTCTTCCCTTACTTCAATTGGGTAGATCTTCAGGTAATAGCCTTCGCCTGTTACATCCAGGCCATTGTTCAAATTAAATTTATACCTGTGAACCGGACAAACTATGTTTCCATCTTTATCCAAAAATCCCCCGGTCATATTACCGCCTGCATGAGGGCATTTTGCGGCACAAGCCATAAAACGTTCGCCAGACTTTGCAATACATATCTTTTTGCCCGCCACCTCTATTTCCACCAAACCGTTATCTTCAAATTGCAATTCTAAATGGGTCTCCGCGATCTTATACCATTTATATTTCTTATCCTCCATAAATTAAAGTTGATGGAAACGCAAAACCAACCAGCGCAATCAAACATAAAAAATTAGTAAAAAAATTCTGCCTTGTAAGGATATCTTACCTGGTACATTGTTCTTACATTGTTCAACACCGTTTGCCTTAAGGCGCTGATGTTTAATTTTTCTGTAGCAGAAATAAACACACAATTCCCTTCGGTTTTTTCCTGCCATCTCTGCTTTAACTCATCCAGCAAATCCTGTTTTATGGCAGGCGCCAGCCATTCATCAAAAGTACTTTTTTCATATTCATCCATCTTATTAAATATGGTTATGATGGGCTTATCATCACTTTTAAGCTCGTGCAAAGTCTTGTTTACTACAGCGAGTTGTTCTTCATATTGCGGGTGCGAAATATCCACAACATGTAATAATATATCTGCCTCACGTACTTCATCCAGCGTACTTTTAAAACTCTCAATAAGGTGGTGGGGAAGTTTTCGAATAAAACCAACGGTATCGCTGAGAAGAAAAGGGGTATGGCCAAGAACTACCTTCCTGGTGGTAGTATCCAGCGTAGCAAATAATTTGTTTTCTGCAAATACATCGCTTTTGCTCAGCAAATTCATTATGGTTGATTTGCCAACATTGGTATAGCCCACCAACGCCACTCTTATAAACTCGCCCCTTTCTTTTCTTTGAGTAAACGCTTGTTTATCTATTTCGGATAGCCGTTTACGTAAGAGGCTTATTTTGTCTTTTACAATCCTTCGGTCAGTTTCAATTTCCGTTTCCCCGGGCCCGCGGCTCCCGATGCCGCCACCTTGCCTTTCAAGGTGTTTCCACATGCCCTTTAACCTGGGTAAAATATATTGATACTGGGCCAATTCTACCTGCACCTTTGCCTGGGCAGTTTTGGCGCGCGAAGCAAATATGTCCAATATAAGGTCGCTCCTGTCAATGGTTGTTACCTGCAGTTCTTTTTCAATATTAGTGATTTGCGAACCCGTTAGTTCATCATCAAAAATTACCAGCTCCACACTTTTTCCTGAAATGTATTTTTTAATTTCTTCTAATTTGCCTTTGCCAACAAATGTGCGGCTATCAGGATGAGAAAGTTTTTGCGTAAAGATTTTAATGGTATTGGCGCCGGCAGTTTCGGCTAAAAATTTGAGTTCTGCGAGGTATTCATTTTCAAGCTCTTCAGTTTGGTCCTGTTGTATTACGCCCACGAGCACGACATCAATTGCAGTATTGTATTTTATTTTTTTTTCTATCAAATGAAATGTTTCGCTACAAAAATAATAAACGATTTAATCAAATGCTTTGAAATAATGATTCCGGATTAAATAATGTGGCAGGAGGCTATTATTAAAGCCCGCTAAGAGTAATGCCAACCTGGTACAATTTCATTGAAGGACCGGCACCATCTTTTAAAATGTTACTCAGTTGGTATGAGCCAAAAAGTGAAATAATGCCGTAACCAATACGGGCTGTTGCCATAAAGCGTGAGCTATTTATGAGGCGCTTACTATTTTCTTTTTCAATATAAGCATTCAACAGGTTACCATTTTTGTCATCAAGATTTTTGCCCTTTGTATGGGCATTTACCAGCGTTCCTATTTTTAGGCCAAGCGCCGCTTTAAAACTTTTGTTAGGTTCTAAAGGTTTCGATGAATACCTGAATTCCACGGGAACTTCGAGGTAGGTGGTAGCAAGCTTGTACTTTTTGAAATGGCTTGTAGAATCCAGCGAGCTGAAGGGCAATAGTGGTGAACTGGTACTTAACCCAATATTTGCATTTTTAAAAAACATATTGCTTGTACTTACGCCAACGCCGAAGCCCAGGCTGAAATTTGGAGAAGACCTAAAAGGTTTATCCAACATAAAATAAGCATTAAATCCCCTGGAAAATCCTTTTTGATGGCTGCTAATACTGTCAGGCATTCCCGTCCAGTGATCAGAAGAAAGTTGTATCATCAGGTGATCGTTGGGCCTGTTTGATAAAGTAATTTTTTGTGTATTAGATGGAGTTGAAACCGGGTTTTCCTGTGAAAAAGCGAAAGTAAAAAGCAAGCAACTAATACCTACAAAAACAATTTTCTTCATAAATTCTGGTTAAGTTGGCAAATGTATTTGTTACAGGGTTAAAGAAAGGTTAAACAATACTGCCATTAGCTATAAATATGCCTTAAAAAAGTCGATTATAAATGGGCGTATAATTGGATAAATTGGGAAGAGATGCAACACCTTATTCGCCGGTCTTTTTAGAACCCGGCGTAGGCTTTACCGATCACAATAATTTTGCCCCTGCCTTTTAAGATGCTGCCTGCGGTTCTATATTTAAATTCTATGCGGTCAAGTTTTTTGCCATTATCAGCAAGGTTAATGATCTTGCTATATTGGTCAGGTTCAACTACATCATCAACGTTCGGTGTAAGTTTATCCCCATTTTCAAAATATATAGTCATCTCACTTACTTTTATCGCCCTGTCTTCAACTCTAAAACGTATGTCAGTAAACTTGTCTAAACTGTAAATTTTTATTACATCTGTTTCTCTTATAAAATTCGCTTTTGTTTCGCCAATCACAACCCAGCCTTCCGGGGTAAGCATAGTTTTTTTGGAAGCAGAACAAGAGGAAAGTATGGCTATGATTGAAATAAAGAGGGCAATCTTACAATATTTAATAATAAGTACATTTGATTTCATAATATAGATTTGAGGAATTTATAAATTTGTAACAGGGGTTAAATATTACCCGCTGAAATATAAAATTGGCAGTTTTTAAATTGTTGTTAAGGAACTGAAAGGTAAATCATTATTGAATCTAAAAGAGTTTTCAACTTAATTTTTACGTGCGGGTAACAAAAAATGAAACTTGTATGAGAATTCCCGGGACTGTTCTTTAAAAATGATAGCCGTTGAGAAAATTCCAAACTTATCTTTTTCGCCTCGATGTTTTTTGTTTTTATTTCAAGGTTATATGTGTAATAACATCCATGCTTAAACGCAAAGCGTGGCTTCTGAGTAAGCAGCTTTATTATTAATGAGACTTGCCTTTCACTTATTTATGTTGCCTGAACAGCCAGGCCATCATCCTTGGGTCACTATATGCACCGAGCCATGAAAAGTGCCCCACTTCAGGATACTGCGTAAAACCAGGGTGCGCTCCGGATCTTGTTAAAGCCCCCAGCATGTTCAAAGAATAAATGGGATTAACGGCAGGGTCTTCCGCCCCCAGGAAGATCCACATAGGTAAATGTGCTATGGAAGCCACTTTAGAGGTGTCACCACCACCGCACACGGGTACAGCGGCTGCAAATAAATTTGGGTAGCGTTCAATAGCATCATATGTTCCGAAACCACCCATGGAGAGGCCTGTAATATAAATACGGTTGGTATCAACAGGCATGGCTTTGATGAGTTTTTTTATGAGCCCGATCAAAAGTTCCATTGTTTTGGTTGGTGTTGTTTGCAACTTCATATCAGCACGTGAGAAATTTGACCAGCCAGTTTTTTCCGGGCATTGCGGTGCGACAACCAAAGCAGGGTACCGGATCATATTCTCATCCGTTGCGAAATTCATCACGCCCCATTTTAATTGTGCTTCATTATCGTTTCCTCGTTCACCAGAGCCGTGCAAAAAGATCACAAGTGGGTACTTGCGCAGTGGATTTGCATCAGGAAAAAGCTGCCGGTATAATAATGTATCTCCATTATCAATATACTTTTCAAAACTAAATCGTGATGGTTGTGAAAATGCAATATTAATTTGTATACAAAAAAATGCTGCCAAAAAGAAAACAATTGCTTTTACTTGTTTCATAATGTGTTTATTTAATTTAAGTAATGGGAAATTCAATAGTAAAGGTAGCCCCGGTATCTTCTTCACTTTGCACGCTTAGCTCTCCCCCGTGGGCCTTAATAATATCATAACTCAAACTCAGGCCCAGGCCCGTTCCCTGCCCTGTGGGTTTAGTAGTGAAAAATGGTTGAAATATTTTATCAACAATGGACTGTGGAATACCGTTACCATTATCTTTCACCGCTAGTATCACCTTATCTTCAATCTTTTTTGAACTTAAGAAAACGGTTGGAAGATAACTTTCTTTTGTTATTTTTTGCCTTTCATTCACCGCGTAAAAAGCATTATTAATGAGGTTGAGTAACACTCTTCCAATATCCTGCGGAACAATGTTTATTTTTCCAATGGAGTTATCAAAATCTGTCTTAAAATCTGAGCTGAAGCTTTTATCCTTCGCACGGAGACCATGATAGCTCAACCGTAAATATTCGTCACACAAAGCATTTATATCGGTTGGTTCTTTTACTCCTGTGCTTGACCGCGAGTGTTGCAACATTCCTTTTACAATTGCATCTGCACGTTTGCCATGATGGTTTATTTTTTCTTCATTGGCAGTTATATCATTTGCAATCGCAATAACCTCATTATTGTTCCCTGATTTGGCTTTCTCTTTTAATTCTTCTAATAACTCTTTATTCACTTCAGAAAAGTTATTCACGAAGTTTAACGGATTTTGTATCTCATGCGCAATACCTGCGGTGAGTTCTCCCAGGCTAGCCATTTTTTCGCTTTGCACCAATTGCTGCTGTGCCTGTTTAAGATCCACCAATGTTTTTTCCACTTGTTGCTTGGCTGCTTCCAGGTTGGTGAAGTCTTCATAACGGGCATACGCAACCGAGAACGCATCTGCCAATGCCTGCACCAATTGCAAATCATCCGTGTGAAGCGGCTCCATGCTGCCGACATACAACATTCCCTGCATAAAGGGTAAAAAGTGCAGATGAAATCCTTCCTTCGGAAGGGTATTTAAATACTGATCACGAGAAGTAATTGCTCCCTGCTGAACCAACTCATCCGCCTGCACTATAAAGTCTTTCTCAACCCAATGTGTTACATATATTTTCTGTTTATACCAGTTATCGATAGCTCCTGCCAAATTCCCGGGAGTCTCCAGCGGTGTATTGAAGGCAGCAATGGCACTTCCATCAGGAGTGGATAAATAGGAATGCACCTTATTTTGTTGCTCATCCATGATGAATACGCCGCACCGGATGAATGAAATACCCAATGCAGTAAGTTCTTTCCAAATCAGGGGCGTGATACGATCAAGATCGGACGTGTTGCGCATGGATGCAATTTCTCCACGTACACGATCAAGTGATGATGCTTTGATGGCTTCTCTTGCCTGTACTTCTGCTTTTTGTAAATCAAGAAAACGGATGTATGCTTGTTCAAAAACCCGTGCAAAACGTTTCAGGATTTCGATTTCTCTTTCGGAAAATAGTTGTCCATCGTAATTAGCAAGTTGAAGGCCGGTATTTTTTGTTAATGCATACGAAAACACGGCCGATTCGCTTTCTAAAAGATATTTTTTTCGGCTATCCGGTAGTTGCCTGTAATCTGTATGCTCAAAAGCGAACCGGAACCAATCATTTTTTTCCTGAAAAGAATATTTTTTTACGAACGAGTCTTTTCCTTTTTCCCTTGCCTCTTTTAAATCTCTGAACATCGGAAGGTTGAAATACGAAAGATGGAAGCAGGTAGAATATTGATGTCCGGAGAGAGCAACCCATTGCTCAAGATCGTTAGAGCCATCTTTGAAAATGAAGATGCTGGCAGCATTCATGATAACATGAAGCTCATTTAGCCTGTCAAACACTGTGCGAACCACTTCTGGAAGCTCGTCGCTTTTATGCATTGCTAAAGACCGGCTTCTTACCTTTTCCAATGCTGCTTCTATCTGTGCTTCCCTTGCCTGTTCTTCTGCTTTTTGAAGATCGAGGAAGCGGGTATATGTTTGTTCGAATACTTTAGCGAAGCGTTTTAATAAATCAATGGCATATAATTGAGGCTCTATAGCAATTAACAGTAAATAACCCTGTTTAAAAATTGCAGCATATTTATATTGCTTATCGGGTGTGGTGAATCCCGATTCTTTCAACCGCTTCACCGTTCGTGGTACAGTAGGCTGCGACATCAACCATTTATAATGCCTGGCAAGTTCTTCACCTTCAAGCACCTGCTCATAAGTAAGTTCTCCCCGCAAAGAAGCTTCATAAATACCACTATGCCCGTCATCTTCTTTAAATGGAAGAAACAATGAAGGCAGAACGCCGCCGGAGCCGTTACTCGTCCAGCCTTCAACTACAGCTTCATCTTTTTGCCAAATGTAAAAGCCGGTTCGCCAAAATGATAAGCCTAAATCCTGCAATTGTTGAAAAAGCAGCGATGCAGTTTCAGCCAGGTCATTCGATTGATGCATTGCCATTGACTTTGCACGAACTCTTTCTAACGCCAGTTGAATTTGAGATTCTCTCGTCTGCGCTTCTGCCTTTTGCAGATCGAGAAAACGGGTATAGGTTTGACCGAAAACTTTTCCGAAGCGTTTAAAAATTTCATGCGCTTCGGGCACTGGTTCTGTAGAAATGAACATGAGAAAACCATGTGAAAAGAAAGCACAATGTACCACCTGGAAGGTCGGAGGGGTAAAGTCTCCCATTATCTCTTTCCAAACCGGCATGGAAAACATATACCTGTAGTGCGTTACTAATTCCTCCCCGCCCTGTTCCCTTATAAATAGAGATTCGCCTCGTTCTGCGGATTGAAGAATAAGAAGGAAAACATCCTCCGAAGTGGAAAGCTTAAATGGTGGAACAAGTGTGTTTTCTCCAAGGCCACCGCCCATAAAGGAAGTAAAAGCTTTCCTGTCATCATCCCATATATTAAATCCGCAACCTAACTGCGACACACCCAATGCCAGTACCTGTTGAAATAATAACAGCGCTGTATCCTGCAATTCATTACTATGCTGCATTGCCATTGTTCTGGCTCTCACTTTTTCCAGAGCAGCTTCAATTTCCAGCTCGCGACTTTTTTCCGCCAACTCTTTTTCCAATTGCGCAGTTTTCTCCTTGAGCTTTTGCTCCTGGTTTTTATTCATGATAACTTTCGAAGATTAGAATTTAAGACAACAAGTCACAAACCGGAACTTTTTCTTTGTTCGGCTTTTGTTTTTCAGGCGCGCATTTGGTTTAAAATATGGAGCGGATCTTTTCTTTTATAATGTAGAAGGCCAGCTAAAATTAGATTTAAACATCGGGAAATTCAACAATAAAAAAACTTCATCCTCCGGTTTAACCAGGCCATTGCCTGAATCAGAAAACAAGCCTGGGGAGCAACTTCACACTTCATATTTGATAATTTAATTTTTGTTGATGCAGGCCAGCTATTATCCTCTCATCTTTTTGTATTTTCTTCCAACTTGTTGCCCCCTAAAGATTTCGTCAAAATATAATCTTGTCATCTTTGAACTACCTTTCATATATATTGTTTTATAACAAATGCAACCTATAATCAAGGTCACTGATCTTTCAAAACATTTTAAAGAAATTTCTGCTGTAAATCATTTGTCCTTTAGTGTTAACCCGGGCAATGTATATTGTTTTCCCGGGCAAAATGGTGCAGGAAAATCTACCACTATTCGCATGTAGCTCTCTTATCAGAACCTTCAGACGGTAGGATTGAAATCTTTGGAATGGAGCACTTAGCAAAGTTAAAAGCGTCAAATAATGATGCTTAAGTTAAGTATTCTAACGGACTGCTTTTGGTGCAAATAAAAAAGGGCCTCAAACTAAAATCGTCTGAAACCCTTTAGACATCCGTGGGCCCACCAGGATTTGAACCTGGGACCACCTGATTATGAGTCAGGTGCTCTAACCAACTGAGCTATAGGCCCAAACTGCAAAGCAGTAAAATTAGGAGTGCAAAAATAGAAAAATTCGCCATGTGGCAAGAAATATTTTTCTTTGGGTTATGCAAAAATTAGAAGCAATCATCTTTGACCTCGGCGGTGTTATTTTAAATATCGATTATAACCTTACCAGTAAAGCATTTGTAAAAGCCGGTGTAAAAAATTTTAATGAAATGTATTCTCAAGCCGAAGCTGATGATCTTTTTCGACACCTGGAAACCGGGAAAATATCAGAAGATTCTTTTTATAAGGAATTAAATAAAAAGGCGGGGCTTGTGCTGCCGGCGAATGAAATTGAAAAAGCCTGGAATTCAATGCTATTAACATTTCGTGAGAATAGCCTTGAATTTCTTAAAAAAATTAAGCCGAAGTATAAAATATTCCTGCTAAGCAATACAAATCATATTCATTTAAAAGAACTCAAGAATATTTATCACGATAAATCGAGGGAATTTGCTTTTGAAAAGTATTTTGATAAGGCTTATTATTCCTGCGAAATGGGTTTAAGAAAACCTAATGCGGATATTTACAATTTCGTATTGCAGGAAAATAAACTTGATCCGGGGAAAACACTTTTTGTAGATGATTCAATTCAAAATGTAGAAGCAGCCAAACTTTCAGGTATGCAAACGATTTTATTAACAGCCGGGAAAAATATTGAGGATTTAGAACTATGAGACTATTTTACCTCCTCAAAATCAATGTAATCGCCTTCTCTTTTTACGGTAGGTTCTTGTGGAGCAGAAGGGCGTTTGGTGGCTGCCGCGTTCATATCTTGCTGCATTTTTGATTGTAAGTCTCCAAACTGCTTCCTTATCTTTTTAGTAGATTGGTATACAGGAATTATAAACTCAAATATGAGTTGATATAAAATGTAAATTAGAAACAGCTCTGCTGCGATGCGGAAAATATTCATTCTGCAAAAATAAATCTTTAATTATTTAACAGTAATCTAAAAGTTTCACTTTAACATTATTTGGCGTGTAATTCTAATTTGCCGTATATTTGCACGGCAAAAGAATCATTGAAGGGAACGAAAGCGTTCCCTTCTTCTTTTTAAAAAATTTGTGAGTTGAAGAATAATGAATGCTGTAATACCTTTAAAAAACATTGAAGATTTTGTGATGTCGGTAACTTCACAATCAGGAACAGTTTTTCCGGTTGAAGTAAAAATATCACCGTCCAACGATATAAAAGTTTTCCTGGATGCTGATGATGGAATTACGATTGAAAAATGTACTACAGTAAATAAAGCTCTTTATAAATTTATTGAAGAAACCGCGCTTTTTCCGGACGGAAATTTCTCTTTGGAAGTTTCGTCGCCTGGCGTAGATCAACCTTTAAAACTTCACAGGCAGTATAAAAAAAATATAGGCAGAAAAGTAGAAGTTTTATTGGAAAATGATACCAGAAAAGAAGGAACTCTCCTGGGTGTAAATGACAACGAAATAATTGTGGAAGAAAAAACAGGTAAAGGAAATAAGATAACAACAAACCCGGTAACTATATTATTTAATCAGATAAAGCAAACCACTGTGCTGATAACTTTTTAAAAAAAATTAAATGGCAAGTATCAATTTGATTGAATCCTTTCAGGAATTCAAAGACGCAGAAAACATCGACAGGCCCACACTTATGAAGGTGATGGAAGATGTATTTAAAACATTAATCCGTAAGAAATATGGATCTGATGAAAATTTTGATGTAATCGTAAATGATCAAAAGGGTGACCTGGAAATTTTTCGTAGAAGAACAATTGTAGATGATGATGACTTATACAATACGCTTACCGAAATTGAATATAAAGACGCTATAAAAATTGAACCGGATTACCAGGTAGGTGAAGAATTATATGAAGAAGTTGATATTCAAAAAGAATTTGGAAGAAGAGCAATTCTTGCCGGAAAACAAACGCTTGCAAGCCGCATTAATGATTTAAAAAAGAATATTCTTATAAAGAAATATGAAGATAGGATTGGAGATATTATAAGTGGCGAAGTGTACCAGGTTTGGAAAAAAGAGATATTATTACTTGATGAAGAGGGCAATGAAATGTTGCTTCCAAAATCTGAACAAATACCATCTGATTATTTCAAAAAAGGAGAAACCATTCGCGCGGTTGTAAAAAAGGTTGAACTTAAAAATAGCCAGGCAGTAATTATTGTTTCAAGAACTGATACTTCATTTTTGGCGAAGCTACTTGAGATTGAAGTGCCTGAAATATTTGACGGACTTATTGTAATAAGAAAAATCGTTAGAGATCCGGGAGAAAGGGCAAAAGTTGCAGTGGAAAGTTTCGACGATCGTATAGATCCTGTTGGCGCTTGTGTTGGGATGAAAGGTAGCAGGATCCATGGTATTGTGCGGGAATTGAAAAATGAAAATATCGACGTAATTAACTGGACAAATAATATCCAGCTTTTAATACAACGTTCTCTTACACCCGCAAAGATCACTAGTATGGACGTGGATCTTGAAGCAAAACATGCCAATGTATATTTAAAGCCAGACCAGGTTTCTCTGGCCATTGGACGCAGGGGCGTAAATATAAAATTAGCTTGTGAACTTACAGGACTTGAACTGGACGTGTTTAGAGATAATGAAGGTGAAGTTGAAGAGTATGATGTGGACCTTGATGAATTTGCAGATGAAATTGAATCATGGATAATAGATGAATTGAAAAAAATCGGTTGTGATACTGCAAAGAGCGTATTGCAATTGTCTGACGAAGAGCTGGAACGCAGAACAGATCTTGAAAAAGAAACTATTGCGGAAGTGAAAAAGATTTTAAAAGAAGAATTTGCGAGCGAATAGTCATTTTATTTACGATAAAATTGACGATTCCTGTTTTAAAACATAATTTTAAACATAAAAATGTCCTTCTTTACTAAAGAAGAAGGCAAGGAGAGGCTTAATGGCAGAAGTAAATACACCACGTTTAATGGCGGCAGCCAAGGAGTTTAACATAGGTAAAGATACCTTGATAGATTATCTTTTGTCCAAAGGTTTCGAAGGAGAAGATTTGAAGCCAACTTCGCGTATTTCGGAGGAGATGTATCGTGTATTGCAAGTGGAATTTCAAACTGATAAGGCTGCTAAACAAAAGGCAGAACAAATTGATCTTCCAAAAAATGCTGTTACTGATTATAAAAAAAGAAGAGATGAGCAAGATCTTTCTTTTAATAAAAAAGAAGCTCCTAAACCAAAGGAAACGCCAGTTGTAGAAACTCCGGCCGAAGAAATACCTGTAGCTGTAATTTCCCCGGAAATAGTACCAGAACCGCCCATTATAGAAGCAGTTCCAGAACAAAAAGAACCTGAAATTATAAAGATTGAGGCTCCGGAAATGGAGCAACCGAAGGTTATTGACAAAATTGACCTTAGCACAATAGATTCTTCAACGCGGCCTAAGAAGGGCACAGCCTCCACTGCTGGTAAAACAACCAAAAAAGAAGCAGTTGAAAAAGAAGTTAAGGCGCAAGCAATTGAGGCTGCGACGCCGCAATTAGAACAAATTTCGGAAGAAGAAGTGCATCCGGGACCTATAAAGGCAGAGCCGGTAATAATAACAAATATAAAAGCGGAGAAACTTGAGGGTCCTAAAATATTGGGAAAGATAGTGCTGCCTGTTAATAACGACACGAGGCCGAAACCATCCGATGAGCGTCGTAAACGCAAACGTATCGTAGTTGAGAAAAAACCAACTACAAGCGCTCCTGGTCCATCGGGTAATTTTCAACGTCCACAATCTCCAAGACCTCCCGGAAGATTCAATAGAAATGCACCCGTGCCAAGCCGGCGCGAGGAGAAAGAAATAGATCAAAAAGAAATTCAGGATAAAATAAAAGAAACCCAGGCAAAGCTTGCCGGATCGGGTGGACGAGGTAAAAGTTTAAAAGCGAAATACCGAAAAGCTAAACGCGAGGAAGCTGCTGAAAATGTAGGTGAAGAAGTAACAGATAATAAGCTGCAGGTGACAGAATTTATTTCGGTAAGTGAGTTTGCAAACCTGATGGATGTAAGCTTCGCCGATGTTATAAGTAAGTGTATGAGCCTTGGTATTATGGTGTCCATTAATCAAAGGCTGGAAGCGGACGTTATTGAACTTGTGGCCGGAGAATTTAATTTCGAAGTAGAATTTATAGGAATTGATGATGAAACTGAATATGATGAAGAAGAGGAAGATAGTGAAGGGGATTTAGTTACGCGTCCACCTATTGTTACTATTATGGGCCACGTTGATCATGGTAAAACTTCACTGCTCGATTATATAAGACAGGCCAATGTTATTGCAGGCGAGGCCGGCGGAATTACCCAACATATAGGGGCTTATGAAGTTACCTTAAAAAATGGAAGGGCGATCACCTTCCTGGATACACCGGGCCATGAAGCCTTTACGGCTATGCGTGCTCGTGGTGCGAAGGTTACAGATATTGCGGTTATAGTTGTAGCCGCTGATGATGCAGTGATGCCGCAAACTAAAGAAGCAATTTCACATGCCCAGGCCGCCAACGTACCGATGATCTTCGCGCTAAATAAGATCGATAAAGATGGTGCCAATCCTGAAAAAATTAAGGAACAGCTTTCTGCAATGAATATATTAGTGGAAGATTGGGGCGGGAAATATCAAAGCCAGGAAATAAGCGCCAGGCAAGGCCTTAATGTGGATGCCCTTCTCGATAAGATCTTACTTGAATCTGATTTGCTGGATCTAAAAGCCAATCCTGATAGAGGTGCCAGCGGTACCGTAATTGAAGCTTCGCTTGATAAGGGCCGCGGATATGTTGCCACTATTTTGGTTCAAAACGGTACGTTGAAACAAGGAGATCTTTTGGTATCGGGCCAAAATTATGGAAGGGTGAAAGCAATGTTTAACGAACGCAATCAGCGTACCGAAACGGCGCCGCCAGCTACACCTGTTTTAATTCTTGGGTTGAATGGTGCCCCACAGGCAGGTGAAACTTTTAAAGTTTATACTGACGAATCGGAAGCAAAAGATACAGCAAACCGCAGAGCACAAATTTTGCGCGAGCAGGGAATTCGTGCTAAGAAACATATTACACTTGATGAAATTGGGCGCAGGCTTGCGCTGGGGAATTTCAAGGAACTTAATTTAATTATTCGTGCAGATGTGGATGGTTCAGTGGAAGCCTTAAGTGATTCTTTACAGAAATTAAGCACTGAGGAAATAGTGGTGAGCGTTGTACACAAAGGCGTTGGCCAGATTACGGAAAGTGATGTATTACTTGCCACAGCATCGGATGCTGTAATTATAGGATTCAACGTGCGACCTGCATTACAGGCTTCAAAGCTTGCAGAGCATGAAGGCGTAGAGATAAAAACATACTCTATTATTTATGCCGCTATAGACGAAGTAAAGAGCGCCATGGAAGGCATGTTGGAACCTAAGATCCAGGAAAAAATTCTTGGAATACTGGAAGTAAAAGAGACTTACAAATTTGATAAAATAAGCGTCTCTGGTTGTATCGTACTGGAAGGTAAGGTTGCCAGAAATAATCGTATCCGGTTGGTTCGCGACGGTATTATCATCTTTACGGGTGAATTGGGGAGTTTGAAACGCTTTAAAGATGACGTTAAAGAAGTAACTACTAACATGGAATGTGGCGTTAGCATTAAAAATTACAGCGACACACGGCCCGGCGATATGATTGAAGCTTTTGAAGAAGTTGAGGTAAAAAGAACGCTTTAATGCTTTTCTAGTAAGTTTCTTTAACACAACTGCTTCAACATTTAACTTTTCAAAAAAAAATCTCAGCACTTACAATTGTATTTTTGACCAAAGCTATTTGCTTATACCTGGCACAATAAGTTAATTAAATCATAGAATAATTTTACCGATGAAAAAAAGTTTTTTTACCATTTGTTTCATTGCGTTAGCGTGTACATTATTTGCCCAAACAAAAAAGGTGATGGCAGATAAAATAATAGCTACCATCGGGGATAAAATAGTATTGAAAAGTGAAATTGATAATAATATTTCCGACATGCAGCGTCAGGGCGTTGACGTTCCGGCAAATGGAAAATGCCTGTTACTTGAGCAAGCGCTCGGATTAAAGGCTTTGGTATTGCAGGCAGAAATAGATTCGCTTCCCGTTTCCGATGAAGAAGTGGATGCAGATATTGATAATAAGATCAGGTACTTTGTAAGCCAGTATGGCTCAAAAGAAGTAGTAGAACAAATTGCGGGCAAATCAATATTCCAACTTAAAGAGGATTTTAGACAAACTTTTCGGGAACAAAAATTGGCCCAGGCCGAACGAAATAAAATTGTTGCCGATATAAAAATTACTCCACAGGAAGTAGAAAAATATTATGATTCCATTCCGAAAGACAGCCTTCATTTCTATGAATCGGAATTAGAAATTGGTGAAATAGTAATTTATCCAAAGCCAAGCCGGGATGTGGAAACGTATGCAATTGATCAGTTGAAGGAATATAAAAAAGAAGTGGAAGACGGCAGTAAAAAATTTGAAGTGCTCGCTACTTTAAATACTGATGATCCCGGAAGTAAGGATAATGGTGGAAGGTACGAGATCAATAGAAATGAGAAGCAATGGGATCCTATATTTCTTTCGAAAGCTTTTAGTTTAAAAGATGGCCAAATTTCTAATGTGTTTAAAACGAAGTTCGGCTACCACATAATACAAATGGTAAGCAGAAATGGAGACGATGCGGTAATAAGGCATATTTTGAAAATTCCACAGGTAAGCTCCATAGAAGTTAGTGAAACTAAAGATAAATTAGATTCTATACGCTCAAAACTTATAGCTGGAAATCTTGATTTCGGACAGGCTGTTTCGAAGTATAGTGAAGATGATAATAGTAAGTTTACAGGAGGCAGAATTCCTGGCAAAGATGGCAACACTTTTATTACAATTGATCAGTTAGATAAGGATCTTGTGGTTATGTTAAAAGATCTTAAAGTTGGGCAATTTTCTCAACCTGCCGAATATACTGATGACCGTGGTAAAAAGGCAGTCCGCATTGTTGACATTTTAACAAGGACACAACCTCACCGCGAAAATCTTAAAGATGATTATGATAAGGTTGCGCAACGGGCGCTTGAAGAAAAAAAGAATGATGCTTTAGAGAAGTGGTTTGGTAAAAAAATTCCCAGTTTCTATGTAAATATTTCGGATGAATATAAAGATTGCAAAGAAATGCAAAAGTGGGATTCAAATTCTACTACAGTTCAAAAGTAATTTTTATTGAATAATAATCTGTGAAAGGGCTAATTTATAAAGCATCTTTTTCTTAAAAACTTTCCAGCCAAAAGAAAATAACAAAACAATTTTTTACTCAGGTTGACTTGTCTTTTATAATACCTTAATTTTGCGCTTCATTACAATAAATGAGCGACGAAATAAAACATGAATGCGGACTCGCCTTCATGAGATTACGCAAACCCTTTTCCTTTTACCGCCAGAAATATGGTACTGTTTTGTACGGCCTTAACAAGCTTTATCTCCTTATGGAGAAGCAGCATAACCGCGGCCAGGATGGAGCTGGAATCGCGGCTGTAAAGCTTAATACAGAGCCTGGTTACCCCTTTTTACACCGCATGAGGAGTACCGCAAACCAGGCAATTGCTGATCTTTTTTCACAAATTGGTGAACAGATCAATGAAATAGAAAAATATCATCCGGAAATAGAACAACATGCCGGACTGATGAAAGGCCACATTGATTTTTTAGGTGAATTGTTATTGGGTCATCTGCGTTATGGAACGCAGGGGAAAAATAATGTTCAGTTCTGCCATCCTTTCATTAAACGTAATACAATTCCCTCACGAAATCTTGCCCTGGCCGGCAATTTTAATCTTGTAAATAAAGAAGAACTATTTTCCTTAATAAATAGCCATCCTGATGAGCTCGACAGGCAAAGTGATCTTGGGGCAATGATGGAGGTGATTCACCATTTTTTGGTAAAAGCTGATGAAAGTTCACCAGACACTATAGACATTGTCTCTGTTTTAAGAAAGTCAATTTCACTTTTTGACGGAGGATTCACTTTTGGAGGCCTTACGGGCAGTGGAATTGGCTTTGTGGTGAGAGATGCTCACGGTATTCGCCCTTGTTATTATTATGTAGATGACGAAGTAATTATTGCAGCAAGTGAAAGGGCGGCAATCCGCACCTCTTTTAATGTGGGCGAAAATGAAGTGATGGAGCTGATGCCTGGAAACGCATTAATTGCCTATCCGGACGGAAGCTATGCAATTGAACAAATACTGGAGCCACAAGAAAGAAAAGCTTGCAGTTTTGAGCGCATCTATTTTTCGCGAGGCAGCGATGAAAAGATTTATAGAGAAAGAATTGCTTTAGGATATCATCTCACTGATGCGGTGCTTAAAAAAATAAATTACGACCTTAAGAATACAATTTTTTCTTTTATTCCAAACACGGCGGAAATTGCTTTTTACGGCCTTTTGAAAGGGGCAGAAGATTACCTGAGCAAAACAAAAGTGGAAAGAATTATGAGCTGGGGAAATGATTTTGATGAGGAGAAACTAACGGCCATGATTAACCGAAAAGTGCGGATAGAAAAAATAGCTATTAAAGATGTTAAGCTTCGCACATTTATTACCGCTGATACAAGCCGTAATGAAATGGTGCAGCACGTTTATGACATCACTTACGGAACTGTAAGAAAGCATGAAGATACGCTCGTGGTAATTGACGATTCTATTGTACGTGGAACGACATTGAAAGAAAGTATTATCAGGATGCTATCCAGGCTTGAGCCTAAAAAAATAATTGTTATTTCATCGGCTCCGCAAATAAGATATCCCGATTGCTATGGAATTGATATGAGCAAATTAGGTGAGTTCGTCGCTTTCAAAGCCGCTATGGCACTGCTAAAAGAAAGAAAAATGGAAGACTTGTTGCAAGATCTTGTGAAAAAATGTAATGAGCTGAAAAGAAATAATATGCTCACTAGTGAAAATGTGGTAAGGCATATTTATAAGCCTTTTACTGTAGAAGAAATTTCAAACAAGATTGCACAACTAATAACACCTGAAGAAATTACAGTTCCCGTCGAAGTCATTTATCAAACGATAGAAGATCTGCATGAAAGTTGCCCGACAAATTTAGGCGACTGGTACTTTACGGGCAATTATCCGACACCTGGAGGAAACAGGGTGGTAAACAAAGCTTTTCTAAACTATATGGAAGGAAAGGACGTTAGAGGGTATTGAATATTTTTTTTAAATTGAGACAAGAATTATTCCTTTACAGATAAACGTTTAATCAGCCGATGAAAACTCTTCTCCTCGTTCGTCATGCAAAAAGCAGTTGGGATGATGTAATGCTTCCTGATTTTGAAAGGACTTTAAATGAACGTGGTAAGCGGGATGCGCCAGCTATGGCCAAACGAATTGGGGAAAGGAAATTGGAGATAGATGCATTTGTTTCCAGCCCTGCAAAGCGCGCAAAAAAAACGGCAGAAATATTTATGAAGGAATTGAAAGAGAATGATAAAAAATTGATCCTCGTGCCCACTTTGTATGAAGCAACCATCCTTAACTTTTATGATGCTGTTGAAAGTATTAAAGATAAAAACAAAGTCGTCGCGCTGTTCTCTCATAACCCGGGAATCACTGATTTTGCAAACAGGCTGACTGAAGAAAAAATAAATGATATGCCCACCTGCGGCATATTTGCTATCACTATAGCTACTGATAAATGGAAAGATTTTAAGGATGCAGAAAGGACATTCTCGTTTTTTGACTTTCCTAAAAATTCCGATTAAGTGTTTTTCGAATAGGCTTTACCGTTACTATAAAATTATACGCCTGGTTTAAGGGTAAAATTTGGAATGTAGCGATCAATCTATTTCATGATATAAATGAAAGTGAAAAAAAATTAAAACTTTTATGTTGGAGTAGTAATATTTTGTTTGCCACCCAAATCCGCCGGATTTTGTTTTTCCGTGCTTCTTTTATTCATTTTCATATTAGATAAATAAACACCCGCAAAGATCAGTAAGGCCGCGTAAATTTTTTGAGGAAGCAATTGTTCTTTTAAAAAAATCATCGCGATTGCGACAGCAAAAACAGGTTGCAAATAAATATAAGCGCCTGCCACAGAAGCATTCAATATCTTAATGCCATAGGCGTTAAAAATGTATGCAAGAAAGGTTCCCGGCACTGCAATGAGAAACAAAAGAAGATAATCTTTAAGTGTAAAAACCTGCCAGGTAATTTGCTTAAACTCTTTTACGCAAAGCGGCAAAATAATAAAGAATCCAAAAGTAAAAACCCAGCGCATTACATCAATTGCAGAATATTTAAGCATAAGCGGCTTTACTCCTATGAAATAAAATGTATAGGCAACTGCACTACAAATAACGAGCGCATCGCCTAAAGGAATATTTTCACCTGTGGTGGTAATCTCCCTGGATCTTATTAATACAACTGCTCCTGTTACTGCAAGAATTAATCCTACAATTTTTAAAAGGGTTATGTTTTCCCTTAAAACCATTGCCGCGATAATGGTGATAAGAATTGGCGTGATCAATGTTAACAAAGACGCATGTATAGAAAAAGTATAAGCAAGGCCTTTTATAAACAACATCTGGTTCAATGCAAGGCCGGTAACGGCACAAAGTAGAAAAGCGGGAATATCTTTTTTATCAATTTTATTTTTCTCAGGGCTCAATATAAAAAGTATCCAAAATAAAATTACACTTACCCCGATCCTGATAATATTTATACCAAATGGGCCGGCATAATGATTGCCGGTAAAATATTTTATGGCGCTATAATTACTTGCAAAAAAAAGATTGGTACCAAGAAGGCCGAGATGCGCTTTTATTTTTGCAGTCAAGTTGAGTTATTGATTTGCAAATTTGCCTGATTTGAGCGAAACAACAAATTCGTAAACCACTTTTTTATAGCCATCCATTGTTGATGAAGTCCTTTCAAAAGCAAAAGACGCGGCATCTTTCAGCACATTTTCTATAGAAAATTCTTGTTGGTTTACAGAATAAAAATATTTTTTTTTGCACAGATAATGAGCCAGGTATTCCTGCTCTGTTTGCCCCGGCGTAGGAACAAGGATTGCGCTTTTACCAAGTTTTACCAAATCCATAATTGTTGTATAACCACTTCTGCAAATAATTATTTCTGACTGTTGAAATGCAATATTTAATTCATCACCAGAAAGATGATTAACAATTTTAAAAGACTCTTTTCCAGAAACCAATATTCTATTTTCACCTGGTAGCCCTCTAACAAATAATATTTTCTTTTGACAAAGCTTTAATTGCAGCACGATTATTTTTTCGAATATTGTTCGCTGCGGTTCAGGCCCCGATAATGCTATCAGGAGGTCATACTTTTTAGCAACATTTTGCATCACTTCAAACCGGGAGAGTGGTCCGATAAAAATTTCATTTCCAGGTAATGCATTTGGATGAGATAGTTCGCCCGCAAATCCATTCTCTTTCAAATCAGGGACCCAGCATTGACTAAATTTTTTAATAAAAGAATAGTTTTGTTTTTGCAATATTCTTTCAAGAAATACATTGCCGGTTTTTATTAGAAGTTGGTGGGTAATAAAAACAGATGGAATTTTCCTGGAATATAATCCGAATCTGTTATCGGAAATCACTGCATCAATATTGTAAATTTTCGTAATTTTCTTAAGCCATAAATGTTCATATAAAATCGAAAATACAAGCTTTGGAATCTGTAAAATAAGTGTGGGTGGCAACCAAAATTTATTGCGGCTATACCTGATTTTATAACTTCTAATCCGTAAAATTACGGTCTGTGGAAATTCTTTTTTCAACAAAAAGTACCCGTTTCCTGATGCGGCTATAAACACGTCACAATTAAGCGAAATTAGTTCGCAGATTATTGGAATGCAGCGTGTTGCATGGCCTAATCCCCAATCTAATGGGGCGATCAATACTCTGGGTTTTTCGAGGGTCTTGTTAAATTTGTTATTAGTTATCAAAAAAATGCAATAATTATTTATAAAATAAGTTTAATTTAGGATAATATTTTATGAAAATCGTAAACAAAATCCTTCTTGCACTATTTATTATGATTGCTGTATTTACTGTAAGTTGTAATTCTTCCAAGAAAAGTAATTGTGGCTGTCCTAATAAAAAGGGAATGGTGGGATATTAGACTATAAAAACCAAATCCAACATGAACAAATTTAACCGGGATCTATTGGTATTGTTCAAAGAAGAACTCATGAACCCCCAGGCAATAGAACATGAAGTTGAAATGCTTCACGAATTACTATTTTCTGTTGAAAGGATCGATAATTTAATCGTAGCTCACGAAGTAATCAATCTTAATAAATATAAGATTAGTTCTGATCCAAAAATCATTCGTGAAACTTTTGGCCTCCGGGAATTGAAGCCCTTTATATTCCTTAACAACAAGAACTAATTTCCGATCTGGTTTTAATTAATTGACCAGGTTTCTCTACCTTTTAATAATTTATCTAATTCTCCCTGTCCTTTAGACGCTATTGCTTCTTCAATTTGCATAGTCATCACATCTTCGTAACAGGCTCTTTCTTCCTGGTAAAACACACCAAATGGCCTTGGAAAGTGACCTTCCTGTTTTGGATTATCGAATAATCTTGTAAGAATTTGTGCTTTGAAAAAGTCTTTTTCATCATGGATCCACAAATCGTTTTGACTCACCTCATTGAGATTCACTAAAGCAGGACGATGGCCGTCAAGCTTAATACCTTTATTTTTTTCCATTCCATATACAAGTGGTTGCCCTTGTTCTAAAAACAGGGCTTCTTCGGGCTTTGACTTTTTCTCGGTGAATATCTCAAATGCCCCATCATTAAAAATATTACAGTTCTGGTAAATCTCCAGGAAAGAACATCCTTTATGGCCTTGTGCTCTTAAGATCATTGCCTGCAGATGCTTTGGATCCCTGTCCATACTTCTTGCCACAAATGAGGCGTCAGCGCCCAATGCCAATGCTGCCGGATTAAATGGATGGTCAATGCTTCCTACGGGAGTACTTTTCGTTATTTTCCGTTGTTCACTTGTAGGAGAATATTGGCCCTTTGTAAGACCATAAATTTCATTATTAAAAAGCAAAAGGTTTACGTCAAAATTTCTCCTGAGTAAATGTATTGTATGATTTCCTCCTATGCTCAGGCAATCCCCATCTCCTGTTACAATCCATACACTTAGTTCGGGCCTGCTTGCCTTTAATCCGCTCGCGATAGCAGTGGCGCGCCCATGAATACTATGCATTCCATAGGTGTTCATGTAGTAAGGAAATCTACTGCTACAGCCTATACCGGATACAATTACGATATTTTCACGGGGGATGCCGAGGGTTGGCATTAATTTCTGCACCTGCGCAAGTATTGAATAATCTCCGCATCCGGGACACCATCTTACTTCCTGATCGGTAGAAAAATCTTTTGCCGTTAGTGGCAAAGGATGTGTGATTGTGGTTTCGCTCATTTATTAAATATTAAACTTCAAAGTTAGGGTATACCATTTTATTATCATCGATAATCCGCTACAGCAAAATCATAAATAATTTAATCATTTAGTTGCAATTCTTCCCAGTATTCTGCAGCCCTCCTGGTATGGGGTATCACAATAGTGCCGCCTACAATATTGGCGACAGCAAATATTTCATAAACCTGTTCTGTTGAAATACCCAATTCATGCAACTTGCCTAGATGATATTTAATGCAATCATCACATCGTAAAACCATACTTGCTACCAAGCCAAGCATTTCTTTTGTTTTTTTATCAAGTGCGCCGTCGTCATAAGTATTAGTATCAAGGTTCCAAAGCCGCTTCATTACAAGATTGTTGTTGCTCAGTATCACTTGGTTCATTTTTTCGCGGTAGGAATTAAATTCATTAACAAGTTCAGACATTTTATTTTTTTTTGAAGGTGAATTATTATCTCAAAGTTATAAGCATCTTTTATACACAAGATCAATTTCACTAATTTTGCCCTTTAACATAATTTATATGAGCGACATAAAATTTGATTTCGGCATGATTGGATTGGGAGTCATGGGTAGCAATCTTTTGCTAAATATGGCTGATCATGGATTTTCAGTAATTGGATATGATAAGAATCCCGATAAAACAAAATTATTTGAAGCCTCTGCCGAAAAAAACACGATAGTTAAAGGCGTGAATAACCTAAGTGAAATGATTGGTCTTTTAAAAATTCCAAGAAAAATCATGATGTTAGTTCCGGCAGGTTCACCAGTAGACAGTGTTATAAGCGATTTGCTGCCCCTGGTGGAAAAAGGTGATATTATAATAGATGGTGGTAATTCTCATTATACAGATACGCTTAAAAGAATAAAATACCTGGAAGAAAAAGAGTTGCATTTTATGGGTATTGGCATTTCAGGAGGTGAAGAAGGCGCAAGAAGAGGACCAAGTATTATGCCCGGTGGAGACAAGGAAGCTTACCAGGAAGTTTCG
>JBDTKB010000356.1:0-4212 GCA_039935555.1 Ginsengibacter sp.
CAGCACTTGCAAGATTTTTACCAATTATAACGCTGCTTGTTTGAAAAGACTGCTCCTGTTCTTATTTCCATTTATTTTCTCCGCTCTATGCTTCGCACAACGACATGAGATTGACAGCCTGCAAAAATATAGCCTTCTTTAATAAATACATCCAGGATAGATTGTATGAATGCATTGAGTTCGCAATACATCAGGCTTCAGCTAAGAGATTCCGCAGAATATTTTGAAGCACTTGCAAATAAGGAGTCAAAAGCGCTTAGTTATATCCACGTTATTGCAGCGTCGGTTTCAAATCAATCAGGCATCTTCGAATATTTTGATAATGACTTTGTCAAATCCGAAGCATTAGCGAGAGAATCCATTGGTGGTTGAAAAAACGATTAATAAAAGTGGAATTTAAAACGTTTATGACAATTTAAATTTGGCAAAAAAAATAGACAAATCAATCCTGAATTGAGATAATTTTAGGGGAAAGCTAGAACACACAATTAAAATTTTCATATAAAATGTTACTGGCAAAAAAAATAATAATTGCTCTTGTAAGCACATCATTCTTTACTATCGTTTTTGCACAGGAACATCCCAATATAAAACAGATTGACAGCTTAAAAAAACTTTTGCCCTCAAAACAGGGATTAAGCAGAATAGATTGCCTGAATGCCCTAAGCGAGGAATATTGGTGGCCGCCGAAAGTTTTGCCGGATTCTATTTCTTGCTGGGCGATAGTGGCCTTTAGTGAATCTTCTAAAGTAGATTATCCGCTTGGGTTAGCCACATCTGTTATGCATTTAGGTGTGGCGGAACTTTATAGGAAAAATTTTTTAACGGCGGAAAAATACTTACGCCAGGCTCTCGCAATGTTTGACAAAATTCATAATGAAAGGGAAACGGGTTGGTGTGACCTTTGGCTCGCCCAGGTGTTGTACGGCCAAAATGATTTTAAAGATGCCATTGCCTGCTACTGGAAGTCTGCTCTTATGTTGGAAAAGTCTGGTGATGGCGAAGGCGAAGGAAAAGCTTACGCGTGGATGTCATTTTTATACGAGGCAACTGGAGATTATGACAGCAGCTTTTATTGTTGCAATAAAAGTTTAATGATCAGGAGAAAAATGGGTGACGATATTTGCATAGCTGGTGCATTAGTCAATATGGGACACTTATATAAAAATGCTGGAGCTTACGATGATGCTCTTGGATTTTATAACCAGAGCGGCCAATATGCTAATACACACGGTTTTAATCTTCATACTACTAACTGGAGTAATATCCAGGAATCTATTGGTATTGTGTACAGGCTTATGAACAAGGCTGATTCTTCCCTATACTATCTTAACAAAGCATTGCAAATTGACCCCGAAAACAGGGTGATGAAAGTCAGTCTTGGTGAGACCTTACTTCTAAAGAAACAATATGACGAGGCACTAAACATATTCCTGCCACCTCTTGGCCATTTTCGAAAGGAAAATGATCAATGGGATCTAATGCATGTATCGCTTGATGCAGCCAAAGCATTTCAGGGAGAACAGAACACAGAAGCAGCATTGCCGCTTGCGAGGGAAGGCCTTTCGATAGCTCAAAAAGCACATGTGAAGCCTTATATGATGCAGGGCTATTTGTTACTGTCAGAAATATATAATGATCTTAAGCAAAATGACAGTGCCTATTTTTTTATACAGAAATATATTGCGTTAAAAGACTCCGTGGCCAATCAGCAGTTTCTTTGGAGACTGACGAATTATAAAAAGCAAAATGAATTTAAAAAACAAATTGAACAGCTAACATTACTCGAGAAGGATAATAACATTAACGCAGAAAAACTAAAAAATGCGACAATGCTGAAATGGTTTTTGATAAGCGGTCTTATTATCATTGCAATGTCAGGTATCATAGTTTACAGGAGTCTTTCTCTTAGAAGGAAAAATTATCAATTAAAAAGTGAACATGAAAAGGCCACGTTAAAGCAAAATGCAACAGAGCTTGAAATGCAGGCGTTGCGGGCACAGATGAACCCTCATTTTATTTTCAATGCACTAAGCGCCATCAATTTGTTCATTCTTGAAAATAACAGGTTGCAGGCATCGGAATATTTGGCAAAATTTTCGAGGCTTGTAAGGCTAATTTTACAAAATTCGCAGGAAGCTTTTATTCCGTTAGATTGTGAATTAGAGGCTTTGCAACTTTATCTCGAACTGGAGATACTTCGCTTTGAAAATAAGTTCTCCTATAAAATTATTACGGATGATCTTATTGATACTACCATAATAAAGGTGCCGCCTCTTATTATTCAACCGTATGTTGAAAATGCCATCTGGCATGGCCTGATGCACCTTCCTGATCTTCAGCCAGGTAAAAAAGAAAGCGGACATTTGGAGATTGAATTGTATGCAGATGACGGAATTTTGTTTTGTAAAATTAAAGATAACGGTGTTGGCAGAAAGAAAGCGGCTGAATTAAAAAGTAAATCGGCACTTACTTATAAATCAATGGGTATGACCATTACGGCAGACCGAATCGCTATGCTGCAACAACAGAATCAATCAGGTACTCACATTGTAATAAACGACCTGGTGCTTGCCGACGGCAGCATCGATGGTACAGAAGTTATCATTAAAATACCTTTTTAAACATGATTAAAACAATTCTTATCGATGATGAAATGCATTGTCTTAAAACTTTAGAAATATTGCTTAAAGAGTATTGTGCAAATGTGCAGGTATTGCAAAAATGCAGTGACCCGGCTACGGGTTTGAAGGCAATTGAAATGTATAAGCCTGACCTTGTATTTCTTGATATCGAGATGCCGCAAATGAATGGATTTGAAATGCTCGACCGGCTCCCTCAAGTCAATTTCGCGCTTATTTTTACTACAGGCTACGACCAGTATGCAATTAAAGCTTTCCATTTTAGCGCACTCGATTATTTATTAAAACCCATGGAGCCAAAAGAATTAATAAATGCTGTCAAGAAGGTAGAAGAACATCGTCATTTACCTATGCCCGAGCAGTTTGAAATGTTGCTAAAAAAAATAAATGGTATTAACAGTGGCTTCAATAAAATTGCTGTACCAACCGCTGAGGGCTTTGAATTAATTCCCGCCGCCGACGTTGTGTATTTTGAGGCTGATGATAATTACACGCATATTTTTTTGAAAAATAAAAATAAAATAGTGGCCTGCCGCACACTAAAAAAAATAGAAGAGCAGATACAGGATTATAACATTTTTGTAAGAGTGCACAAATCTTACATGGTCAACCTCAATGAAGTTGTTCGGTATGTTCGTGGCGAAGGTGGGTACCTTGTAATGAGTGATAATTCCTCCGTAAGTGTTTCCCGTACCCGCAAAGACACCTTGTTGAATTTTTTCTGAACATTGCTTTTTCGTAATCGTCTTCGCTTCTGTTTTTCACCATATCCGTTATTAGTGGACCGGCGGGATTTACACAACGTGCGGTTCAAATCGCTAAAAATAATTCGTATAACCCGTAGGCATAGACGAAATCCGTATGAATGCTGGCATTCGCTTTCAGGGCTATTTTGTTTTAAGTACACATTCGATACATTTTATTTACCGTGTTTATTTTGAGTGAATTGTAACGGGAAGCTCAAACCCTTTTAAAGGATATCTCATTCATTATTTTGTTCTTGTAATTCTTTTATTGCAAAAAAAACTCGTTTACATTGACTGCATGTTTATGTGCTCAGGTAAGGACACATTTGCACTTGAAGGCACTAATTTGCCATATTCCCGATTGGCTTATTGTCTGTAATGGTTCTTATTTCCGTAATGCCATTTATCTAATATCATGGAATTCTCTTTAGACGCACGGTCATGTTTGGATATACATCCGGCCCTGGGATAGTATAACGTCAAACCAATGCTGAAGAAATAAAAGTGAAGCGCAAGAAGGTGAACGAACCAAGTTTATGCTTAATTTACCCTTAAATTGGAATTGCATGAAAAAACTTGTGATTTTATGCTTCCCTTTTGAAAACACGACTTTTACTAAACGGCCAATTAACTATGCTCAATAGTTTATGGCTTGCGCTGATGGTTTCTAAAAATTATACCAATAACGTCGGGCGGCTAAACGAACCTAATGGCGCAAAGGAATTTACCTATGCGAACATGAGGGGGAATGCTTGCCTGCCGCCGAGGCAGGAACAACATTTATTATTCAATTAATCATTTAGTATTACATGATGATAAGAAGC
>JBDTKB010000357.1:0-10895 GCA_039935555.1 Ginsengibacter sp.
TTCAGCAACTTGAGTTTGACAAAATAAAAATTTTCCTTGCCGGCTATTGCCGCACAGAATATGCAAGAGAAAAATCTGAAAATTTACGCATTCACACACGAATAGAATTTATACGTCCGGAACTTCTCCAGGCCTATGAATACAAATTATTGTTTCAAAACCATCTTTATTTTCCTGATGATGCAGTTATAAACCTTACGAAAGAACTGAGGCTTTTAAATATTGAAGGCGCCGTATTAACAGGAAGCCAGTTTTTGTCAATAAAGAAATTAGCGATTGCCATACAACAAATTTTCCGGTGGTTTGATAACGATCGCCGCACTGCATTTCCTTCACTGGCGTTGGTAATTAGCGAAACTTATTTTGAAAAGAACATTGTCAACATTATTGACGAGATTCTTGATGACGATGGCAATGTTAAGGACAGCGCCTCCCAGGAACTCTCAGAGATCCGGCAGCGTTTATATAAGAAAAGAAATGAATTGAGAAGGCTATTCGATAAGATTGTGAGCAGGCTCAATAAACAAGGATACCTCGCAGAAATTGAAGAAAGTTTTATAAACGGAAGAAGGGTGTTGGCAGTGTTTGCGGAACAAAAGCGTATGATTAAAGGGATTCTTCATGGAGAAAGTGATAGCCGCCGAACAGCCTTTATTGAGCCGGAAGAAACAACTGGTTTAACCAATGAAATTTTTTCACTGGAGACTGATGAAAAAAAAGAAGTTTATAAAATACTTCAGAAGCTATCGGCGCAAATGCGTTCATATCACTCCCTATTAAGTATTTATCATGAAATACTTGGTGAATATGATTTTATCAGGGCGAAAGCCAAGCTCGCTTTGGAATATAATGGCAACATGCCTTCTGTGCAGGATCGTGCTTTTCTAAACCTGGTGAATGCCTGCCATCCGCTATTATTTATTTATAATGAAAAGCAACAAAAGCCAACCATTTCCGTAAATGTAAGTCTTGATGATGATAACCGTATTTTGGTAATTAGCGGGCCAAATGCCGGAGGCAAAACAGTAACGCTAAAAACGGCAGGGCTTTTGCAAATGATGGTGCAAAGCGGCCTCCTTGTTTCGTGTAGCCCTGAGAGTGAGTTTGGTATTTTCAAGCAACTAATGATTCACATTGGTGATACCCAGAGTTTGGAATTCGAACTGAGCACTTATTCATCGCACCTCCTTAATATGAAATATTTTATGGAGAATGCTAATGGTAAAACCTTATTTTTTATTGATGAACTTGGTAGCGGCAGCGATCCTAATCTTGGCGGCGCATTTGCTGAAGTGATCATGGAAGAGCTTGCGAAAAAACATGCTATCGGTATTGTAACAACACATTACCTGAATCTAAAAGTAATGGCCAATAAAGTTCCTGGCATTATGAACGGTGCCATGGCGTTCGATGAAAAAAACTTAAAGCCTTTATATAAACTTGTCGTCGGAAAGCCGGGAAGCTCGTACACTTTCTCTATTGCCCAGCGCATTGGGCTCCACCATTCACTTATTAATAAAGCAAAGCAATTGGTAGATGAAGACCATTTTCGCCTTGATAAGTTATTGAATAGAACTGAACAGGATCTGCAGCAAGTGCAGGCAGAAAAAAAGAACCTGGATATGCTTTTAAAAGAAAATTTTAAATTGAAAAAAGAATTAGAAGAGGTTATAAATCGAGAGAAGCACCAACAACAAATTGAGCTGTTGAAAAATCAGAATGTGATCAGCGAAGAAAAATATCTGTACCTGAAAGATATGGAGCGAAAATTAAAATCAATGTTGGTGGAGTGGAAAAAAACTGAGGATAAAAAAGCCGTGATAAAAATGATGCAATCTCTTTTATTTAAACAGAGAGATACCCAAGCATTGACAAAGCAACAAAAGAAAATTGAAACAAATTATGTTGAAACGGCCGAGCCAGTTAAGGTGGGTGACAAAGTAAAAATGAAAGCAAACAGGCAGGTGGGTATTGTTATAAATATGAGGGGTAAGAAAGCTATAGTGCAGGTTGGCGCTATTCCCATAACGGTTGATTTTACTGACCTTATCGTTATACATGATAAAGAGGAAACTGCTGCATCATAGAAGGACTGCAACTCTTGAATAGCGATGTGGCGAGAATTAAAAAGAGACGTCTTATAAGCAGCGGTTATAAATTAGACAATTATTGCCATCGTTTGGCGGTATGATGCGGAAAGACGCAGTAAACTTGCAGACATTGCAAATATTTTTCTACAATTAATTTTCACTTTCATTTTGGGATTTCCTAAACGCCAGGCTTTAATTTTCTAAAACACTGGGATTTTAAAGAAAGAAAGATCATATCTGCGCCAAACAAATTAAAAATTTTGTTGTTACAAGTAAAACAAAAATAAATTATATGGGAGACACCAAAAATCTTGTTAGCGAAGAGGCTATCGAAAAAATTAAACATCTTGCAGAATCGGCAAATACCTGTCACTTTGTAACAGCATTATCTAAAACACCTTTATCAACAAGGCCGATGGCTACACAGAAAGTTGATGACGACGGTTGCGTATGGTTTATGAGTGACAGGCACAGTTCCAAAAACGAAGAAATACTTGATGATGGTCGGGTGCAGCTATTCTACTCAAATCAAGGCAGTTCAGAATATTTGAGCATTTTTGGAAATGCAGAAATAATATTTGATAAACAGTTGATTGAAGAAATGTGGACGCCTATTGCCAAAGCGTGGTTTACAGAAGGTAAAGATGATCCGGCAATTTCGCTCATTAAAATTACTCCTCTTGAAGGATATTATTGGGATACCAAAAATAACAAGATGGTATCCCTGATTAAAATAGCTACTTCAATGGTTACCGGTAAATCAAATGATGACGGAATAGAAGGGACGCTTAAGGTGTAAGCTTGTAAGTCTTATATAACAACCTAAGCATAGAAGGTAAAACGATAAGTAGTAATGGAAGGGCGATTAAAAAACCACCTATAACGGCTATGGCCAGGGGCTGATGTAATTCAGCTCCTGCTCCTATGCCAAGAGCAAGCGGCATCAGCGCGATAATAGCACCCAAAGCAGTCATTAACTTCGGCCTTAACCTGGTGGAAATTGCATAAACTATAGAATCGTTCACGCTCTTTTCGTGAAGGGTTTCTTTGAACTGCAGAAAGGTAAATATTGAATTTTCTCCGATGATGCCCACAATCATAATCAAGCCTGTATAGCTTCCTACGTTTAAGGGTGTTCCTGTAATAAATAAAGCAAGATAACTTCCGGCAATACCCAATACTGCGATTACGAGTATAATAAAAGCGGCTTTTATTTCTTTAAATAAAAAAAGTATCACACCAAAAACGAGTATGCTGGATGCAATCAATATCATTAACAATTCTGAAAATGATTTTTGTTGTTGCGCGTACTCGCCGCCGTATTCAATGCTGCAACCTTTTGGAAGGTTTATATTCTTGCTTACGTTATTTTGAATATCCCTTATGGTACTCCCAAGGTCCCTGTTTTCAAGCCTTGCAGAAACAATACCCATCGATTGCAAATTCTCCCTTTCAATTTCTGCGTCACCTGAATTAACTTTTACAATCGCCAGTTCTCCAATGGGCTTCACTCTTCCGTCCGGCAGAAAAACTTGTAGCTTTTTAAGATCATCAAGGCTCATACTTTTGCTATTTGGATAAACTAGCCTGACCGGGTAGACGCGATCTTTTTCAAAAATATTTCCGGCGAGATTTCCTTCTAAAGAAGTTTGCACCTGGTATTGCAAGTTGGCAGCAGTAATTCCAAACTGGCCAATCTTTGAATAGTCCGGATGAACACTTATGGATGGGCCGGTAATAACGATTCCATCAAACACATCCGCGGTGCCTTTTGTATTTTCTACAAGAGAACTCACCTGTTTTGCGAGAACATGTAATTTTTCCTGGTCATCTCCAAAAATCTTTATTTCAATTGGTTGAACAGACGTCATAAGATCTCCCAGCATATCACCAATCACCTGGCCGAAATCTACTCTTAATTCAGGTTGTGAAGATTCTATTCGTTTACGAATATCTTCTATCACCTGGTCCGTTGTTTTCTTCCGATTAGTCTTAAGCTGAATAAGGTAGTCGCCTTTGTTAGGTTCCGTTATAAAAAATCCCATTTGAGTACCAGTACGCCGCGAGTAGGCTTCAACTTCGGGCGTTGCCGTGATAATTCTTTCAACACCCTGCAATTCTTTATCAGTTTCATTTAAAGAAGTGCCCGGTATGGAAGAGTAATCGAGTACAATACTGCCTTCGTCCATTTCAGGCAGAAATCCTGTTTTAAGTTTCGGGAGCACTAAAATAATAATGGCTATTAATGCAGCGATAAACACAAAACTGATCCAGGGCCGCAGGATAAACCACGAAACCCATTTTTGTTTTTTTACTTCTTCGTGTGGCGCTTCTTTAACTTGTTGCGTTGCCTTTTTCTTTTTACGCGAAAGTAAAAGATACACAACCGGAAGCCCGATCCAGGTTACGAAGAATGAACATACAAGTGTTATGATCATGGTGTTGGTGAGCACATTGAAGTAAGCACCTGCTACACCACTCATTAATAAAAACGGAATAAAAATAACGATGGTGCTTATTGAAGAACCTACCATCGCCGGGAACAAATAACTTATAGCATTCTGCACAATATTTTTATAGCTGTCTTCGGGATTCTCTTCGTGTGTACGATGTATTTGCTCAACCACTACAATGGCATCATCAATTATAAGTCCTATGGAAGCCGCTATGGCGCCGAGTGTCATTATGTTCAACGTGTAACCAATCGCGTAAAGAACTATTATAGTTGCACCCAACGTCACCGGAATAATTATTAAAATAGTTGCACTTGCTTTGAAGGAACGGAGGAATATGATTGCAACAATTATCGCCAGCGCAAGGCCAATCCATAAGCTATCCGTAACACTTTTTACGGAGGTATTTACGAAATCTGATTGTATATAGTAAGGCTTAATAGTAACATCTTTTGGAAGAATATTTCTGAGCTGTTCTATTTTAAGTTTCATTTCATTGGAAACGTCTACAAGGTTGCTATTGGGTTGTTTGATTACAGCAACCAGCAAACTCTCTTTTCCATTTGCGTTCACTTTAATATATTCTACGGCTTCTTTTACCTGGATATCTGCGATGTCTTTTAATTGAACAATACGTTTTCCATTACTGATAATAACAACATTTTGTAACTCTTCTAACGATTGTACCGAGGCATCAGTTGTGGTTAAATAAAGCTGGCGGTAATCTGAAAGGTATCCGTTGGATTTTATGAAATTTGTTTGCGCCAATGCGGCATTTATTGCCTCCGGAGTTATACCAAGCGTGCTCATTTTTTGCACGTTGAGTTGCGCCCAGTATTCCTTTGATTTTCCGCCAATAATCCGTATTTCAGAAACACCGGCGACCTGGCTTAAATAGGGTTTGATGATGTATACCGCCAACTGTTTTAATTCAATAGGAGACAACGCATGACTTTCTAATGAATACCCCATTACCGGTAGAATCGATGGGTTCATTTTCTCAACAGTGATATTGACTTCAGGAGGTAGCGTGTTTCGTATTTCAGCAATTCTTGCCTCTATGCGCTGTTGGCTTAAATCAACATTTGCTTTCCAGCTAATAAAGGCTGAAATCTCGCAGCTGCCCCGGCTTGTTGTGCTGCGGATCGTTGTGAGATCAGGAATTTGTTTAATAGCATTTTCAAGAGGGCGCGTCACAGTCACCATCATTCTGTCTACCGGTTGAAGCCCTGCATCGGCGATAACTTTAATCTTAGGGAAAGTAATTTCCGGAAATAAGGATGTTTGTAATTTACTGTAGGCAAATAAACCACCCACAATTAACATGGCCAGTACAACCGTTAGCGGACTCTTATATGTAGTGAAGTAATTTTTCATTAAACAGTTTCCTGATTCAGTTTTATGCTTGAAGATCTAGATTATAAAAAAGTTTTTAAGTGGTTCTAGTTTTTGTAATGGTCAGGATTTGCGTGTTTCATTTATTTTGAACAATCACTAAAGCGGTATCTGGCAGCCCATAATTTCCGCTTAATAAAATTTTATCTTTCGGTGAAAAGTCAGGCGAAATTATTTCTACCTTGTCGCCCATTTCTAAGCCCTTTTTTATTGAAATTTTTACTGCGGTAGTGTCATTTATTAATTTCATTACCCAAAATTCTGACATGGTTTCGTCTGATAAAATTGAATTCTTAGGTAACGTAGCTGCATCGGTTTTTGAAACTTTTACAATTCTGACTTTAGCGACTAAATTTTGTGGAATACTTTTGGCGCTGTTCACTTTCACTGAATAAGACTGCGTTTGGGAAATCGAATCGATCGTCGGCATTGCTGAGAAAATATTTCCCTGTAAACGTTCTTTATCCGGCAGGATGACTTCCACTAATTTTCCTATAGATACATAAGGCTTGTCTTCATAAGGAACATTCATTACAAACGCAAAACTTTTGGAATCGCTTATAACCGCCAATTGTTCACCGTCCTGAACATAGTCGCCGGTTTGATGATTGAGCTCAGCAATAAAACCGTGCGCGTTAGCCGTAATTCTATTTACACCGGAAAATTTAAAATCGGGATTCAGTCGGTTTACTGAATTGCCAATGGCTTCGGCTTCCTTTGTTTTCAACACAAACAATAATTTTCCCTGGTTGACGTAATCGCCCAATTTGGTATTTACCAATTTTACATATCCGTTTAAATTTGATTTGATAAAGCTTTTTTGCAAAAATGATGAAGTAGCATTAAGCTCTATAAATTCACTTATAGGATCGTAATTTACTGATGTAACGGTAACGGGTGTACGCGTTTCTATTACTTCTTCGGCAGCACTATTTTCCTTACTTTTGCATCCTGCCTGCATCATCATTATAAATGACATTAATAAGCAACTTCTGGTTAAATTATGCATGAACCTTAATTTTTATTATCCTCATTTATTATTTGTGTTCCAATAATTTAATTGATTAATTACCAGGTAGCGGGCAATTCTATTTTGTACTACAAGATTTCTTGACGTTATGTAATTATTTAAAGCGAGTACATAATCCGTTATTTTAATATCCCCTGTTTCCAAAAGCCTTCCGTTTACCCCTATCAATGTTTCAAGATATTGTATTTGTTTATTAATGGGATCGGTAAGCCCTTCCAGCGCTGCAAGCTGTTGCTGTAATTGTAGAATTTGCTGCGTTAGCTGCCGGGTAAAAAATTCTTTTTGTCTTTGACGCGTGCGTTCTTCAATATTAATCTTTGTGTATTGCAGTTGCTTTTGATGCCCGTCATAAATTGGTATTGTAAGATTTACTCCGATAGTAGATCCAAAGTTTTTATAAGGTGTAATCGTAAATGTTGTTTGGTAGCCGGCGTCTGCAAACAAACTTACTTTAGGCCGATAACCCACATCAATAATTGACCGTTGATTGATAAGGCGAAGGCTATCGATTCTATATTTTAAAACAAAAGCCGAGCTATCGTACAAAAGATTTTTTACAAACGATAGTTCAGGCGGAGCAAGCGTTGCAACAGTAGTATCTATAATTCCTGCGATGTAATTTAAGGTTGCATAATCATTTTTATATTGCACTAAAAGCTGGCTTCGGGTTAATTCCTGTTGCTGAAGCGTTACCAGAAAAGATAAATAATCAGCCTGCTTGTAAACGTTTTTTTGCGTAAGCTTTTTCAATATCGATTCTTCGTTACTAAGCAAAGAAATTACCTCATTATTAAAATCAATTTGCAACTGGTCGCCATAGGTAGTAATATATTGAGTAATTACGCTTTTTTTTATGTCTTGTGTGGAAATCGTTGAAGAAACATGTAACGAATCCCGCTGCAATTGAAGGTTTTGAAATTGAAGGCTTAGATTTCGCTTGTTATAGATCTGTTTATTGAGCGCTACCAGTGCCGAAAGTTGCTGACCGTTAGTAATGGCAACATCATAACCATAACCATTGATAAAAGGAGCGTAATATGAATTTCCGCTTCCTGTGATTTGAAACCTGTTAGCCGCAACAATGAGCTGGCTATCGATGCTATTTGCTAAAAGAAGATTTCGGTATTCATAAAGCTGGGGACTGTTATTAACTGAACTATTGATGAAATAAGAAAGGTCTCTACTTTGGCTAAACAGGAAGACAGGAGCCAGTGAAAAAAACACAAAAAGAAGTTGATTTTTATTCATTCCAATACAAAACAATTAGTAGCAAAAAAGCTGTCCCGGTCATTCCGGAACAGCTATTGTTGCAAATTAAGATTAATTATTTCTCTGCTTTTACAAAATTTCCATGCTCGTCAAATATAACATCTCTGCCTTTAACTTCAGCTTCATAAGATGTGTTACCCTTCGCATCTGTTACTTTTCCGGCTTCTGTAATTTTTGTCCCCTTGTAATGTTGATTTACATACGTAATCAAATTTTGCGGAAGTTGGCTCACAGGAATTGCTTTTACAATTTCAATAAAGTTACCGGATGGAGTGAACTGAACAGAATTGTCTTCACCGGATTTGCCGCCCCAGTTGGCTTCGTAGTTGCCGTTTTCTTTTTCCCATCTGATCTTTATGGCTTCAGGATATTTTTGTGCCAGGGCTGTTTGAACTGCTGAAGGCACTTTTATTTTTTCATGCCCTTCGTTTTCCTGGGCGAATGTTGCACTGCTTAACGCAAACATTATTGCAAGGAGACTTATAATCTTTTTCATGTTTTTATTTTTTAATAGGTTAAATAATTATACAAACATATAATGTGAATCTGGCGGGAAATTGAAGTAAGAGCATTTTGTAATTCTACCAAACGGAAAACATCAACGAAGCCAGATAGATTTTATCCTATCTAAATTTGTAGACAAGGTCCGGCTCAAAATGCCCCGCTGAATAATTCAGGTTAAATGTTATGGTATTCTTTTTTTGGTTGGGAGCTTTTAATTTCGAGTAGCGGTGATAGTTATTAACCACTTCTTTACCAGTAAGAAATCCAAGAGCTGCGCCCACGAATACGTCAGTGGCCCAATGTTTATTTTCGGTGATGCGACTCAGGCCTATCAAGGTTGCGGCGCTGTATGCAATTATAGGAACGATGGGATGATCCTTATATTCTAAAGCAAAAACTGTTGCGGCCGCAAACGCAACTGTGGTATGCCCCGAAGGAAATGAGCTATAACTTGTTCTGCCGGCAATTTTCTGTCCTGTCTTCGAAAAAGGTCCAAGAAAGGTAGGTTCAGGTTCTGTTCCCGGCGGGTAAAATGAAGGTCTTGTACGCCCGGCTAAATATTTTGTTACACTTTCTACCGCCGCTCCTGTAATATAAGCCTGTGTGGCAAGCAGCGTTGTTGTTTGCATTTTTCTATTCTTAAAAACAAATCCGTAAGTGCCAAATGCGGCAAGGGCATAAGCCTCATAAATTCCACCAAAATTTGTTACGTATTTACTGAGATTGGCCAGGTTGGGACTACTATTATGAAACTTCCCGGCTTGCTTTTGAATGGGTTCATCAGCAAAAGAAAGTGCGCCCGCAACCACAACAAATTTCCCCAAATTGCCCCAATCTTTTCCTGACATGTGAAACGGTTTGGTAAAAGATTGTTTTAAATCACTGCCCAATAGAATGAAATAAGAATTAAAGGTGATCCTCGTATTTCCATTATAAGCTTTTGGCGCAATATTATTTATCTGCCCGCCAGCACTATCTGTCCTCCTACTTAAGCTGTCTAGCTTATTGATAAGTGTATCTGATTGTTGTGAAAAAGCTGCGCAGGGAATTGACAACGCAAGGAACAAAAACCACCTGAATTTGGATATCATCTTTGAAGTGTTTTTAAGGTTTATTATTTTTTAAGCAATGGCGATGCCAAATTACCAGGCGGCTGCTTCTAAATAAATAAAAGTATTATTTGAAACTGAAGACATTCTGAAGAAGAGAAATAAATAACTCAGGCGTTATGAAAGATGATCTTCATTTTGTGTAAACTGTCTTCATATTTATAGGTAATATTAAAATTATAGGTCTCGCATATTTTCAATACTATGGAAAGCCCAAGTCCTAACGATTCACCCGAATCGGAATCTTTTTTAAATCTTCCAAAATATACTACAGGATCGGCCTTGGGCGCGCTTCCTGTATTTGAAACCAGTAAGGAGTTTTCGGTAAGCTCTATATTAATTTTGCCATCTCTGTTGTTATGTTTTATAGCATTGGTAAATAGATTGATAATTAGTATTTCCGCCAGCGTTTCATTCATAGTAAGTATTACCTGTGGCTTAATATTTCTTGTAAGGGTAATTTCTTTTGCCTGGATGAGTTCTTCATAGTTATTAATAAAGTGTTCTATAATAAAACTAATGTCCACATGGTCGGTTCCTTTAAATTGCTTGTTATCTATTTTAGCAAGTAATATAAGTGATTGATTCAGCCTGGCGAGCCTGTTGGTTGTTTCAGAAATTGTTTGAATAATATTCATCTGCGCTTCTTTTAAATTTTCTGATTGGCTAAGTAATTCGAGTTTGGAAGAAATAATAGCGAGCGGAGTTTGTATTTCATGCGAAGCATTTTCTGTAAAAGTTTTAATCTCGTCATAATCGTTTGAAGCTTTTTTGGTCATAGCGCTCACGGCGTTGTTGAGTTCAGTAAATTCATTAATATTTGTCGGTTCAAGTTTTACTTCATTTATTTCTGAAATATTAAATTGTTTTATTTTTTCTAAAGTAGAATTAAATGGTTTCCAGAGTTTATTTAAAACAAAGCGATTAATGATGAAGAGAACTGAAAAAAGTATTAGAACAATAACCGAGGTAATCTTTAAAATTAATTGTACAAGGTCTTCCGTTTCTTCCTGCGATTTTCTGATTTCTATTTTATAGGAAATTG
>JBDTKB010000358.1:0-3965 GCA_039935555.1 Ginsengibacter sp.
TGATTTAATGTATGTAGGACTTTGCATTCATCAAAAAGTCTTGTAATGAAATGTTAATAGGAGTAAAAGTAATAACCATCTCATCGCAGTACTAAAAAGTATTGCGGGCATTTATACTTAAAAAGTGGTTCTCCTCCCAAATTTATTAATGTAAAAATCAAGCTATCAGCAATGCATAAACGCTGTTATTTGAAAGAATAAAAATTCAATAATATTTTCTTTAAACAACGAGATTCTTCAATCAAATTATCGCCAGGTTTTTAAAAAAAAACTCCGGGATAAAGAATACCCTTTTTTACGAATTTGGGCCAGGAAATGTATGACCTTGTAAACATTAGTACTTTTGCCGAAATGAGCACTAATAAATATTCAATAGAAAGGATACTTTCCAACCTAAAAATTGATGCACTTAATGAAATGCAGCTCGCATCGTTGGAGGCAAATAAAACCAACCAGGATATAATTTTACTGTCTTCTACAGGTTCCGGAAAAACGATAGGGTTTTTGTTACCAATTCTTAATATCCTTGATGAGAAAATAAAAACCACGCAGGCAATGATTGTGGTTCCTTCAAGGGAGCTTGCGATACAAATAGAGCAAGTTTTTAAACTGATGGGCACCGGTTTTAAAGTTACTTCCTGCTATGGAGGCCACAAAAGGGAAACAGAGGAAAACAACCTCGTACAGCCGCCTTCATTAATTATTGGCACGCCGGGAAGGTTGTGTGATCATATCAGGAGGGGTAATATCACTGTAGATACCATCGGGGTTTTAATTTTAGACGAATTTGACAAATCGCTGGAACTGGGTTTCCAGGAAGAAATGTCTTTTATTTTAAACTCACTGAAAAATTTAAGAAAGAAGATATTAACCTCCGCAACGGAGACGATAGAAATACCTGATTTTATCGAGCTAAAAAATCCAGTCAGGTTAAATTATTTATCGGAAGGTGCCGAAGAAAAAGGTTTGAGTATCCAAAGCGTTATGTCTGCAGATAAGGATAAAGCAGACACTCTATTTAAGTTGATCTGTTATCTTGGAAACCGGTCGGCAATCATATTCTGTAATCACCGGGAGTCTGTTGAACGCGTGAGCACTTATCTTACAAAAAATGGCATTGTAAACGAATTTTACCATGGCGCTCTTGAACAACAGGAAAGAGACAGCGCGTTATGCAAATTCAGAAATGGTACTGTAAATGTTTTAGTAACTACCGATCTTGCCTCCCGCGGCCTTGATATTCCTAACATCCGCTATATTATTCATTATCATTTACCGCATACAGAAGATATTTTTATTCATCGTAACGGAAGAACGGCCCGAATGGAAGCGAGTGGCACGGCTATTTTAATTTTATCTGAGGAAGAAAAATTGCCTTCTTATATCAGCCAGGAAGTAGAACAAATACAACTACCCGAAACCGTTAGCTTACCGGAAAAGCCTAAATGGTCGACACTTTTTATTGCCGCCGGTAAGAAAGATAAAGTCAATAAAGTTGATATTGTCGGTTTTTTATCTAACAAGGGCCAACTGAAACAGGAAGATATCGGGCTTATAGAAGTTAAGGATTTCTTTTCTTTTGTGGCGATACGAAAATTAAAAATGGGCCAGGTATTGCAATTGATAAAAAACGAAAAGATCAAGAACAAGAAGGTGAAAATAGAAATCGCGAAATAAAATTCTATTTATCTACAAGTGAAACGTTTGCTTCATTGAATTCATAACTCCTTTTGTAGACCACTGACCTGCAACGATCATTCGCCGGATTGTAAATAATGGCTGGGTTGAATCTCTTTTTGTTGAAAGGATGAAAGCCATTTTATAACCTGCTTTTTTCAATTCGGGTATTGCTGCTTCGTTCCACAAACCAAATGGATAAGCAAAATATTCCGCTTGTTTCCCGGTAATATCTTCTACCTTCTTTTTTGGCCTTACAAATTGTGTGTCAAAGTCCAGGCCTTTGTATTTGGTAACCATATGATGATCCCAGGTATGCGCTTCAACCGCATTGCCTTCATCCACCAACTGTTTCATTTGCTCCTTAGTCATATAACGGGGCCGGTTAATCGCAATTGTCATGATGAAGAAAACGCCTTTAAATCCATATTTTTTCATCTCAGGCAGGCCAACGCTAAATTGCTCTTCGTCTGTATCATCAAAAGTAAGCATGACTGGCTTAGCGGGAAGTTTAGCTCCGTATGCCAGGTAGTTATATAATTCCCCTGGCAAAATAGTTTGATAACCACTGTCTTTAAGGGCTTTCATTTGCTCAGCAAAGTTGACAGATGAGACAGAATAATCGCTCATCACTGCGGGGACACCAGGTTTTACCGGGCGAATATGATGGTAGCACAAAACAGGAACTTCTTTCCTTCTCATTATCGTAGCCGCATCTGCAACGGGCCTGCTTTGATTCACTTGTTCAGTAACCTTTGCAGAATCAATAACGGCGGCAGTACTTTCTTTTTTAGCCGCATTCTGCGAGCATGCTGTTAAATAAAAAGCAATGGAGATAAAGCAATAAACTTTGAATTTCATTTTTATTTTTATTGGGGAGAATTATTGATATTGAATATAGATGGGCTTTGGAATAAATTTTAATAATTCCTGTGGCGTGTACATGCCGTTTGGATCTTTCCTGACGTCGTTTTTATAGAATAATTTGAAGCCGGTATATTCTACTGGTTGTTTATAAATGTATAGCAGGTATGTAGAACGTTTCAAAGTTTTATCTCCCCAACCATCCATATCCATTACGATTTGAACCTGGGGTACTTTTTTTATTTTGTCAAAACCTGTTACCATTCCCTGCGTAAACCGGTGAACGATTAAGATTTTAGGTGGAAGATTATACTTCTTCACTAACTGCGCAAGAAAATCTACCGCATCATTTATATCCTGGTAACTAAAGGTGCCTATTTTTTTGCCTGGAACTTCGCCGCCTTTCATTGAAAATTCCGGGTCAATACCGAAATGAACGGTAGGCATTTTTAAATAAGGTTCTAATTGTGTCACTTCGTCCTTTACCGTGCTGTGCCCAACTTGCACGTCAAGAAATACCAGGCCGTTAATTTCTTTGGCCCAATTTAATATTGTGTCGATCTGGTGAAATGGCATCCGCATACGATGTTTACCATCTTTTCCGGGCGCGCCCTGTGCACTCACGGCAATGTAATGTAATGCAGGAACAACAGGAAAGGCAGGATCAGCAGCCTGCCATTTAGCAGCTTCACCTTTTAATTTTGCGAGCATTTCTTTTTTAGGAATTTCTCCTAATATGCCCATTTTTTTAGAATATAAATTGCCATAAAAAGCAACAATACGGTGAAACGGAATAATAGCTCCCGGAACGGGATAAGGAAATTTTGCAGGCCATTTACCTGTAGTGTCGCCATTAGCAAGTGCAGCTAATTTCTTATTATAAATTGTTGTATCAAATTTAGCCTGGTAAAGCGCTTCAATTGCTTCAGATTTGTTTTTTTCGTTATCAACAGAATCAACTTTATCAGCGTTGTCAACTTTGGCAGAGCTTACATTATTACAACTTACGTTCACAAAAAGAAGCAAAGAAAAAAGGGAAATACCGGGGAGACAAAATGAATTCTTCATAGGCGATAAAGGTATTGTAAAAATTTTTTATTGTAACGAAAGTGTAAACAAAATATTTTAAAAACATTTTTAAATATGTTTCTATAAAGTGGATTTTCATTTTTGGAATTTAACCCTGGCGGTAAATAAAATCCTGCAACATCATTATTAATTCCTGCTTGAAAGGCAAATAAAATTAAAATTAAAATGGCAACTTATTCAAATGTTAGTTTAAATAAATTATAATTTTAATCTAGCCCACAGTTGACCATAAATGGATTTGTGAAAACTTTTCGCGTTGCGTCATCTAAAAGATTATTTCTGCATTGCTTCCATTTTAAAAGATTATCCCCATACATATTTGCCAAAAGATTTGG
>JBDTKB010000359.1:0-3354 GCA_039935555.1 Ginsengibacter sp.
AAAGGTGGCATAATGAACAAAAACATTCCATGCATCAGGTACAATTTTCCATGATACAGGAACTAACCGTCCCCATTGATTGGTATAAAATAAAAGGAAAATAAAAACAGCGCCGTTTAAAACGAAAAAAGGAACGGTGAGAAAATGCCATACTCTCGCGATGCCCACAGTATGTTTGTAACCCGGCAAACCAGCTATGGGGTTGAGGTAGCGGGCATCTTCTTTAGCAGTGTACGCTTTATCGACTGGTATTTTGACGGGGGTAAAACGTATCCATGAAGAGTTGGGTTTACAACTATTGTTCCAGTACAAGCGCGGATGATCTGCTAAAATAGAAAGCCCGCTTCTTATAATCAACATAAGGAAAAAGAAATTAACCCAATGACTCAGTGTTATCCACACAGGAAAACCTGATGGGTCGCCCGGTTGTAAAGATGCAAAAACCGGAGAAGGATTCGCTGGCAAACCAAACACAAGGTATTGCAGCCACGCCGCGCCGATTGAGCCAAATAAAATCACCAGCAGTATGATCTCCATATATTGCTTCATACCCAAATAAGGACGCCTGTCTGCAGGATAATGAACTGCTTTTTCAGCTTGCGTAAAATGTGGTATCATTGTTCAGAATTGTAAAGGAAATTTTGGCTCAAATCATCCATGCCTCAAACTCTCCATCTTCCATTCAAGGCGTATTTTTCTAAACGGGTTCTTAGTACAAGATTTTTAATTAATAAAGTCAGCATATTCTAATAGTTGCATTTTTCAAATCGTCATTTACCTGGATCTGGCATGACAACCTGATATTAGTATTCGCAAAGCCGGTCTTTTTAAGAGTCGCTTCTTCGTTCCTTACCGTGGGTGAGATATTGTTTGTACTTTCCAAAATTTCTACAACACAGGTACCACACCTGCCCATACCTTTACATTCTCCAAAATCTTCCAGATAAATTTTATCATACAATAACATCATTAAGTTGCGGTATTCATTCGTATATGTTTCAAGCATATATTCTTCATCACCCAATAGTACTTTTACATGTATATCTTTAGCGCGGGAAACCATATTAGATGAAGGTTCTTTTTCTATAGTACAGGAGCTATTCACTATAAGAATTTAATTTCAGCCTCAGAAGCAAGTATTATGCAGGCATTAAACGTACCGGTTATCTGAAGTTTGTGCTGTTTATTTTCAGGAATTAGCTGGGTGGCACCTTGAAACAATTCCACTTCACTATCGTCAAAAATTATTTTCCCTGTACCGGATTTTACTATCATAAAGGCATCGGAAGTTGCCTTGTGAAGGGGCATTAATTCATCTTTTTTTAACCAAACTTCTACTATTTTATAATGGCTGTTGCTAAACAATTGTTTCATTTCCATCTCATTATTTTTTAATATCTCATTATTTTTTAATCCAGAATTCATCCTGGTATTCATCCTTACCCAATACTGTACTTTCATCCATTAATTGTTTGCCAACTGCTTCAAGTTGGTCATCACTCAATTTTTTCTCCAAATAAGGAAACAATTCGCGTTCTTCATAACGTATATGTTCCTCTACCATGTTGGCAATTTTTTGCAATAATTCCCCCGAATTGATTTCATTATTTTTTGATAGTTCTGCAATCAAACTATTTATTACTTTATGGTGTTCAGTTGCCTTTTCAACCTTTGCGTCATCTAACAACGCAAATAAAAAATCTTCTTCTTCCCTGAAATGAGGCATCAGAAAATGTGTAGAAAAATAATGCACATATTGTATAATACGGTTTGTTGCTGTTTCGTTCTTTAACCCTTGTTTTATTTTCCAGCAAAACAATAAACTGAAATGATGCTCTTTTGAAAGCCTCAAAATATTTTCGTTTCGTTTAATAGGTTTTTTATTCATAGCATATTTTATTTTACTGTTACGTATTTAAAAGTTCCTGAAGAAATAGGGCATTCTTATGCTGTTTGGCGTCGCTGCATACAATAAGGAAATGGTTGTGTGCTTTTTCATTATAAAACTTTTTATCCGTCCATAGTCGCACGATTTATTAAAACCGATGATTGTTTGTTCTTATATGATTATTGTTTTGAGAAGACCGCCACCAAAAAAGATCAATAATAAAAGTTTAACAAATTCGAGGCCTGTGAAATACCAATGCAGGCTCGAACGAGCTAAATTTTTTCCACTGGTAATAGCCTTTGCTCTTCTGTTTAAAGCCGGAAGCAACCATACAGTTTGGAAAATAAGAATAGCAACTATTATCAGAAACCACTCAACAAAAAATGACTTTATTTCGCTACCATAAAAAAATAAGCTAACCCCCACAACGATCGCAAAAGTCCATTCTACTTTGTTAAGAGCGTTAAATACCAATTTACCAATGCTTACACCAACAGGCAATGTTAGGTTTGGTGCCCTGAACTTCAGCCACGATTCCATAAAACTGATAGCTGCTATAAAGCCCGTCCATATAAAAGTGCAGGCTACGATAAAAATAACAGCATTCATTATATTAAACTTTTAAAAGGATTTTCCTGGAAATATTTTATTTTTTCTTCAAACAACTCTGCCATTTTTCCTGCACGCCATTTTGCGTCTGCAGCAACGCTGCCTGCAAACAGCTCATCAACAGTTTGAGTAAAAAGTTTCATCCATCTTTCAAAGTGGCTATGAGATATTGAAAGAGTAGCATGTGGCGGAAAAGGACTTCCAAAATAAGTTCGCTCTTCCAGCAAAAGGGTTTGCCAGAAAGTGTACATTTTTTCAAGATGTTGCGGCCAACGGTCATGGATTTTTTCATCAAATACCGGCCCTATCAATTCATCCTTTCGTACTTTTTCATAAAAAGTATCTACCAGCATTTTTATGTCTTCCAGTGATATAATTTCTTTTGTGTTGTTCATTATTTTTTATTCTTTCATAGGCAGGTAAGTAATAAGGTAATACAATACCCAACCCGCAAAACCTATAATCAATATCCATACCCACGATGGAATGCTCTGCGGTGTTTCACTTCCTTCAATTAAAAATGTTTTCTGGTCGCCTTTGCTGTATGCGTTGATCATAAGCGGTAAAACTCCATCTACCACTGCATTTTCCCGGATACCTTCAATGGCAATGGATGGCCCGTTCCTTACTTCAAAGGGAACAACGCGAAGGCCCTCTTTGCCTGTAGGATCTTTACTCACAATTTTGAGCGTATGGTTTCCATCCACCATTTTACGGGTATCCAGTTCAAAATTTACCGGTGACACAAATTCCGCGATGGGCTTTTGCTCATCATCCAGGAAAATAAATATGGTACTCTTATCTTTCATTTAGTCAATATTTAAAACAAGTCTTTTAATATGGCTTTGCGATTGTTC
>JBDTKB010000360.1:0-3791 GCA_039935555.1 Ginsengibacter sp.
GAAGCATATCCATTTATAAATGTATTCATGCCTTCATCCATCCACATGAAACTTCTTTCATTACTCCCTACGATCATGGGGAACCAGTTATGCCCAATCTCGTGTGTCACATCATGCCATAAATTACCCTTACCAATCCTGTAGCTGCAAAAAACAATGCCCGGATATTCCATGCCTAATGCGACGCCCGCTACTACAACCGCGGAATTCCAAGGATATTCAAAATAAGTCTTGGAATAAAATTCGATGCTTTGCTTCAAATATTGAGTTGATCTTCCATAGGCATTGTAGCCCTTGCTTTCGATCGGGTATACGGCAATAGATATTCCTTTTCTGCCTGATGGAAAATTGATGCGTGCGGCATCCCACATAAATGCTTTGGAGGCAGTCCATGAAACATCCCGCGAATTTTTCATTTTAAAATGCCAGGTCAGCATACCAGTTTTTGCCGGACGTAAAGAAGTTGATCCGATTTCTTCTTCTTTAATAATGGCAACAGTGCTATCGCTTTTCCGTGCGGCTTCCAGCCTGTTCATTTGTGTGGTGGTTAACACCTGTTGAGGATTTTGCAAATCACCCGAACCCGCAACTATCATATTTGCGGGCACGGTAATAAAATAATCGAAGTTGCCGTACTCGCAATAAAATTCTCCGAGACCCATATAAGGAAGTGTGTTCCAACCCTGCACATCATCATAAACACACATGCGCGGATACCATTGTGCAAGTTCATAAACAACACCATTCTTTGTATTTAACCTGCCCATTCTATCAGCTCCATATTGAGGTATTGAAAAAAAATATTTTACGGTGACTTCAATTTTATCGCCGTGCGGCATAACGGAAAAGGGTAAACGCAATTGCATTCTTGTGTCAGTAATTACAGGATTGATTTTGTATGACTTGCCTTTATAAAGTACTGAAACACTTTCAATGTGATAGCCACCTTTTGTATAACCCTTAACGTCGAACCTGTCGCCAGAAATTAACGTTGTGGCAGCCCCGCGTGAATCAGGATTAAAAAGATTCTGATCAAGTTGCAGCCATAAATATTTTAATGCATCGGTGCTATTATTGGTGTAAGAAATATTTACATCACCTTTTAACGTGGTATCTTTTTCATCAAGCGTAGCATGAATAAGGTAATTGACGCTATTCTGCCAATATCCCGGGCCGGGAGCGCCATTAGCACTTCTGAATTCTGTAGCATCCTGGGACATAAAAGTTGGATCAAATACCTGGTTTTTATTATAAACGGAGACTGAATCCTGGGCAAAGATCCTGGTGCCACACAGAAAAAAAAGAACGATCGGAATACATAAAACCTTAATGCTTTTCATAAGAAATATTGATAATTAATAATTTATGCAATAATACTATAGAAAAATGATGAATGTTTCTGAAATGACAGCGATGTAAAAAGAAAATATTTGATGAACATTTTGCGATGAGAGACATATTCGTCAAAAGTTTCAGCGTGCACCAGGTTAAATAAATCGAAAAAAAATTATTTATTATTTGCAATAATTCCTTTGGGGTACACCATAAAACTTTTACGCTGATTGAATCACGATCTGGTATTAAGTGAGATAGTGATATGTCTCCTTAATTTTTGAGAAAGGATTTTGTAAAAATGTTCTACACAAAAGTTCTTTTAGCGGGGATCTATGAAAGTACTGCAGTAATAATTTAGCTTGCGTCAATAAGTAAACCAGGCTTATAAATTTTCAGAAGTGCTGCGAAGGAAAACCAGAAAATTAATAACCCTTGTAGTGGCTGTTATTAACGCCGCTGTTATGCCCATCGCGCCTTGCAGCCCGCTTTGAGCTATCGCAACTTGTGAAAATCAACGCAAAAAAGGCTAATAGTAAAAGAAGATTAGAAAGGTTGTTTTTCAAAAAAATTTTCATATACATGGTTTCTGAAATAGTTTGGAATAGAGGACTATACAGTAATAACGCATTTCCGCCATTTTGAGTATGTGAAACTTAAATTTAACTATTAAACTTGCAAAAGTTTACGGTGATTTTAATTAAACAAAAAATATACAGGGCAAAATGAATTCAATTTGATAGTAAATTTTTTATTTTTAGCTATTACATGTAAAGCAATTTATTCGAAAAGATTTTTATTTCATCCTGATAATCTTTGATTCAAATCCAAACCAAATTTTCTCGCATAATCTTTGGCAACATCATATCCGGCATCGGCATGTCGTATTATTCCAATACCGGGATCGTTTCGTAACACACGGGCAAGCTTAGACGCTGCTTCATCCGTTCCATCGGCAACTATCACCATTCCCGCATGAATGCTGTAACCTATGCCCACGCCGCCTCCGTGGTGCAGGCTTACCCAACTTGCGCCGCCCGCAGTATTCAATAATGCATTTAAAATTGGCCAGTCGGCAACAGCGTCACTGCCGTCAAGCATTGCTTCGGTTTCCCGGTTCGGGCTTGCCACCGAGCCGGTATCCAGGTGATCACGTCCAATAACAATGGGCGCTTTTACTTTCCCGGTTTTCACAAGATCGTTAAAAGCAAGGCCGGCTTTTTCCCGATCGCCCTGCCCTATCCAGCAAATTCTTGCCGGCAATCCCTGGAAGGCAATTCTTTTTTGCGCCATTTTTATCCATCGTATCAAGCCTTCATTTTCCGGAAAGAGATTCATGATGACTTCATCGGTTACTGCTATATCATTGGGATCGCCACTTAATGCAGCCCACCGAAACGGGCCTTTGCCTTCACAAAATAGCGGCCTTATATACGCAGGAACAAATCCCGGAAAATCAAACGCATTCTTTAAACCCGCTTCGTGTGCGCGTGCCCGTAAGTTGTTGCCATAATCGAAAGTAATAGCGCCGCGGCTCTGCAATTCAAGCATCAATTCCACATGCAACTTCATACTGTCATAAGCCAGTTCAATATATTTTTCGGGGTTACTTTCCCGAAGAATGTTGGCTGCTTCAATCGAAAGAGTATGCGGAACATAACCCACCAACGGATCGTGTGCAGATGTCTGATCAGTGAGAATATCCACTTTTATATTTCTTTCGATGAGCCTGCCAAGCAATTCTACTGCATTGCAAAGCACGCCGATGCTCCATGCTTTGCCTTCTTCTTTAGCGCGGACTGCCTTATCTATTGCCTCATCAATATTTTCAATCATCTCATCTAGATACTTTGTTTCCAGCCTCTTTTCTATTCTCCATTTCTCCACTTCTGCCGCAAGGCACACGCCTTCATTCATAGTGATAGAAAGCGGCTGCGCGCCACCCATACCGCCAAGCCCCGCCGTAACACTCAACGTGTTTTTAAGCGTTCCATTAAAATGTTTTTTAGCAACAGCGCCAAAGGTTTCATACGTTCCCTGCACAATTCCCTGGCTCCCGATGTATATCCATGAGCCAGCCGTCATCTGGCCATACATCATCAATCCTTTTTTTTCGAGTTCATCAAAATGCTCCCAGGTTGCCCACTTTGGCACAAGTTGCGAATTAGAAATGAGCACGCGCGGAGCATGCACATTTGTTTGCATTATGCCTACAGGCTTGCCACTTTGAATTAACAGTGATTCATCATTTTCGAGATCTTTTAGTGCTTTAATAATCAGGTCAAGGCTTTCAAAATTTCTTGCCGCCTTGCCCCTGCCGCCATAAACAATGAGGTCATCTGGCCGCTCGGCAACTTCAGGGTTAATATTGTTTAACAGCATGCGCAACGCTGCTTCCTGTGCCCAGCCTTTGCAACTCAGTTTTGTTCCGGTGGGTGTCTTATATTTTACGGGATCGT
>JBDTKB010000361.1:0-5084 GCA_039935555.1 Ginsengibacter sp.
GTTAATAATCAGATTAATGATACAATATCAAATGAAAATTTAAATAAAATAGTAATTCACGAATTTAATGGTTTGCAATTAAAACAAAAGGAGAAAGATGTTCTAAAGTATATAAGTACACAGACACGGGTAAGACCTAAAGATTACAAGAACCTAGGTTTTAAAACTATCCAAGACTTTTCAAGTAACTTTTTAAATAAGCTTGCTTCCCAGAATCTGTTACTTCGAAAACAAGAAGGGCGAGCCGTTATATATGAATTAAGGGGATTAGCACTTTTGGCAAGTAACTTTGATTTACTATAGATAAAATAAAAAATCCTTCATTAATAATCGAAGAATTTTTTTTGTGCGGCAAAGGAGATTCGAACTCCCACACCCTTTCGGGCGCTACCACCTCAAAGTAGTGCGTCTACCAATTTCGCCATCGCCGCATTAATTTCGCATTTTAAGAAATTCTTTTCCAATTCCTGATTTTAAATATTATTTTTTGTTCTTGCTGGATGATTTTATAGTGCGTCCACCAATCCTGTCTGCCGTATTCTAGACAGGTTCGCCATCGCCGCAATTGATTTCATATCTAAAGCAATTTTTTTAATAAAATATTATCCGGATGCAAATTTAATCAAACCAAACTATTAAAAATTAGGTGTTTAAAACAATTCTGAAAGTGGTTCCCTTATTTGGTTCTGAAGACCTTACGAACAATTGTCCCTTATGATATTTTTCAACGATTCTTTTAGAGAGGGATAATCCTAAACCCCAGCCGCGCTTTTTGGTGGTGAAGCCTGGTTTAAAAACTTTGGCAATATTCTGCTTGCTAATGCCCCGGCCATTATCTGTTATATCAATTAATATATTGCCGGGCCGCTCCCTTATTTTTATGTTGATCACGCCTTTTCCTTCCATAGCGTCGAGCGCATTCTTCAAAAGATTTTCTATTACCCAGTCAAATAGCGGTGCGGAGATTTTTGTAATCACAGGATTTGGAGGAGCCTCTACAATAAAATTTACTTTATCCGGAGCTCTTCTTTTTATATATGCTACCATTTTTTCCACTTGCTCTGTAACATTGTAATCTTCCAACTTTGGTGTACTGCCAATTTTGCCAAAACGGTCGCTGATCAATTTCAACCGATTTACATCCTTCTCCATTTCTATTGAGATTGGCGTATAGTTTTCGTTTTCCTTCAGCATTTCAACCCAGCCTTGCAATGACGAGATGGGCGTGCCTAACTGGTGCGCCGTTTCTTTCGCCATACCTGCCCACACCTGGTTTTGAGTGGAAGTATTTCGGGTAGAAATGGCATATAAAGTAATGATGATAAAAAGCGCCACAATTATTAACTGTACAATCGGGTAATAGCGCACCTGCTTTAATAATTCCGAATCACCATAATAATATTTATTAAGAAGCAGCGGGTTCTTACTTATTTCAACCGTTATGGGCTCATGTTGTTTTTTAAATTCGGCCAGCTTCTTTCGCAGATAATTTTTATCTGTTTTTATAAGCGTTGTATCCAGGTTCAAACCTTCACCTGATGGCCGGTCTTTTTCATCCGTTTCTAAAATCGGTATGTCCGTATTTTCAGAGGTGATAATGTTGGTAAGATCAAGCGCTGCTTTCTCAGTTGTTTCTGCCCGTGTTTTTAAAGATTGGACCCACACATTCACCTTTTGCCGTTCTTCAACCGCTATTTTTTTTCCTAAATAATTTGAATAAAAAATTGTGCCCGTAACAATGGCCACAGCAATTATTGAAAGCCATGTGCGCAAGTGAAGAAGTTGTCCAAGCATTCAGATTGATTGTTGCCAAATCTAAAATCTATATTCTGAAATCTAAAATCTTTTATGTTTGTAGTCATTTAAAAATATTCCATTGATGTCATTGCCATCTGTAGCTGTTGTAATACTTAATTGGAATGGGAAACATTTTCTTGAAAAATTTCTTCCATCAATCATGGCATCAACCTATAAAAACTTTCAAATAGTTGTAGCAGATAATGCATCTTGTGATGATTCAATTTCTTTCTTGAAGGCCAATTATCCCAAAATTAAATTAATAATAAACGATCAAAATGAAGGATTTGCCAAAGGCTATAATACAGCGCTGAAGCAGGTTACAGCAGACTATTATGTTTTACTAAACAGCGATGTGGAAGTTAGCCCTGGTTGGATCGGCCCGATAATTTCCTTGATGCAGGCAGATGAAAATATCGCTGCCTGTCAGCCGAAAATATTATCATACGAGCACCAAAACCAATTTGAATATGCAGGTGCCAGTGGTGGTTTTATTGATTCATTGGGTTATCCTTTTAACCGGGGCCGCATTTTTGACACCTGTGAGAATGATGAAGGCCAATATAATAATTCAGCGCAGGTGTTTTGGGCAACCGGCGCAGCAATGTTTGTAAGGTCAAAGTTGTTTCATGAATTAAATGGCTTTGATGATTATTTTTTTGCGCACCAGGAAGAGATCGATTTATGCTGGCGCTTTCAAAGAGCTGGGTATAAAATTTATGTTGAGCCATCTTCGGTTGTTTATCATGTTGGTGGTGGTACGTTACCCATGGGCAACCGAAAAAAAGTTTTTTTAAACTTCAGAAATAACCTGGTAATGATGGCAAAAAATTTACCCTTTTCTGAAGTCATTTGGAAAATTCCTTATAGAATATTTCTAGACGCTGTTGCAGCATACAAATTTTTATTTGCCGGAAGTTGGGGAACGTATCTTTCCATTGCTTCCGCTCATTTTCATTTTGCGGGCTGGCTTTTATTTGGTAAAAGAGGAAAGAAATTACCTGCCTTAAAAATGCAAAATATAGTACCGGTTTATGATGGCAGTATTGTTTGGCAATATTTCATTAAGAAGAAAAGATTTTTTTCTGAAATTATCTTTAACAAAAAATGATATTTGCTCTCAAACGTTTATTTTTGCCTTGCAAAATTTAAAATATGCATCAAGAAGAAGTAATTGAAAATACGGACAAGGATATTGCTCACAATTGGGTTTCGTCTTCACGTTTTCTTTTTTATTGCCAGATCATCATATTTGTTTCGTTGGTTTTAGGAGGTTGTTATACGATGTATAAGCACAGGTACACAGGCAAGCCTGATGTAGAGGTGCCTGGTAATACGTTGTACAATCCGCAGTACAAATAAATTTTGCTTACCAGTCTGCAATTGTTACTTTTGCCATCCATTTTTTTAGTTCTTAATATCAGCGGAAGTAGCTCATTTGGTAGAGCACGACCTTGCCAAGGTCGGGGTGGCCGGTTCGAGCCCGGTCTTCCGCTCCAACTTCCCGACACGATCGGGATTTTTTTTAAGATGTTTACCCGGGTGGTGGAACTGGTAGACACGCAGGACTTAAAATCCTGTTTGCAGCAATGCAAGTGTGGGTTCAACTCCCATCCCGGGTACGTTTCAGGCCGATTTTCATGATCGGCTTTTTTTTGGTACAACATAGGTACAACATATTCATGATGTATCGTAGCTTATATCACCGGTCCTTTTATAGAAAACTGAACCAAAATAGAAAAGTTTATTATAAGAAATTGCAAACTCTCATAAACCAATCGGATTATTATTAAAGCCATTCAACAATTATGATTTTCGATAGTAGGGCTGAATCATGTAATATCAAGAATATGCGTATTATGTCAAGTCACTTATACGTAGTTGGGATTATATCCAGCCATCCAATATGTCGCCCTTCTTATTGGACTTCTTTCAGCTATACGCTTAGAATTATACTTTGAAAAGGGCCTCATACTTAATTTTACTGCGGCATTAGCAGCAGCGGGAAGATTTTTAAATCGGGTCTTTGATATTTTAAGCGCAATAAATGCGCGGTTTACTTTCGTTTTTTTAATCAATCAGAAAGTTTAAGCACATCCAGGGTAAGATCATATCATACGTTTTGAAGCCGATGTTATATTTTATATGAGGCAATTTGATTTCATTCATTTTTAATAACTGACAAAAATGATCTCCCTTGATACTATATAAATTGACATAAATATTATTGCTAAACTTTTGAAGCATTCTCTTTTCTAAATCTTTAAATAAATATAAAGTTTAGCTGGGAAAGCCTGATAAACCGCCAACAACGAAGCCTCGCAGCCTGCTGCCGGCTCGCGCTTTGAACGATCATTTTTTATGGCTAAACACTCCATTTGCTGTAGGATTGTCTTTAAATTCAGTTGTAAAGAATTGTTCTTTGGCTACTCATTTTAAAATGTATCGTTTGCATGTTTTTCAAGATATTGATTAATTGATTCACTATCATAAAGAATGAGTTTTTTTTGAGGCTGCGAAAATCTTATTTTTCCTTCATCGCGAAGCTTTTGTAATGTGGTTTTACTACTAATCCGCAGTTTCTGCATTGCTTCTTCTGGAGATATCCATTTATCTTCCTTCAGCCCTTGTTTTTCCTTAATTCGTAAGACGACTTGTTCAATTAGGGAGTAAAACGCTTCATTTTCGAGGCAGATGACTTCCATTTTATTCAAATTTTATTATGATAAAAACTTATTCATTTTTGGATCTCAGCCGCAATATTTGGGCTATTTCATTTCCACTCGTATTTACTTAACAAATTTTCTTCAATGCTCTTTACGGATTTCTTGCATTTCAAAAAGAATATCCTGAACAACGATTCGATATTAAAGCCAAAATTGTTAAATCGATAAGTAGCTTCCTTTGTCATAAAGCAAATTTGTTGACAATTAAAAGACTTTTTTCACACTGCGGTACCAACTTGTGAAAACTTATTTTAAAATAAGGCTACTCCTGAAAGACAGGCAACACGAGAAGCCTGTATCAATGAGTTTTTGAATTTACTTTTAACGGAGTGGGATTACAAAAGCAAATTGCCAAAATTGGCATCCGTGAGTCCAATAGCATGATTGAAGCTATCAATAATGATTGATTATAATTTTGATTACCTATCGCTAAAAAGCTTCCACCTCTCCAAGCTGTTAAAACTTTTCGTCACCCATATTAGAGGAATCACCGGAAACCGAAATCGGATAAAGAGAAGTGGAATTCTCCCCCTGTAATGGTTTAAAGTTGATTTCATTTTG
>JBDTKB010000362.1:0-8728 GCA_039935555.1 Ginsengibacter sp.
AGGTCATGGTATGCCTTTTCGCCGCCTATGCGTGGATCAATTTTATAATGATCAGTAAAAGCGTAACCATGTTCGGTTCGGTTCGGCATGTCGTTTTCTAAAACCGGATTTAACCATAATGTAGTTATCCCCAACGACTGTAAATAATCAAGGTGATTTTTAATTCCTGAAAGATCGCCTCCATGTCTTGCATATACCGAATCGCGGTCAAGGCTTTGGTCCCTCATTCCTGCAACGCGGTCGTTAGTCGTATCGCCATTACTAAACCTATCTGGCATAATTAGATAAATGAAATCTTTTGATGTAACGCCTTGGGCAAACACCGACCCATTGCCCTTTGGTCGCGTTTTCAATTCATATTGAAGCTTTATATCTTTCAAAAAAGGAAAGCTGAATTTTCCAGGCTTTGCATTTGTATCGATAGTAATATCCAGGAAAATATAATTTGGATTTTCTACCCGGTTGATTTTAGTGAGATGAACGCCGGTTGCAAGTGTTACGCCCTCTGGCCCCATCTTTATCATCGGAAATTGGTTAGCTATTTTCTCGCCATGAACCATAACCTGGATTTTATTCCATTTCATTCCGACCCACCAATTTGTTGGATAGCATTTTACGTTTGCCGTTTGGGGAAACAATGCCGCACAAAAAACGCAATTAAAGAATAAAAAACAGCATAGCTTTTTCATGAAAATAAGATAGGTATTGAGTACGAAAATTAGGTGGTATTAGGGATCGCAAAAAAAGAATTTACTATTCAGCGATATGCACCGCCATTAAATCACCCGAAGGCATGTCATTATCTTTAACTATAAAATTTAAAAAGCCTCCAATGATCATTGAAACGCCGCCGATTACTAAAGCATAAATTCCTTGCTCGTGAAAAATATCTTTGATCACAAACCCAAGAATTGCTGAAGCGATCAATTGTGGAATAACAATAAAGAAATTAAATACTCCCATGTAAAATCCCATTTTATTTGGTGGCAATGCTCCTGCAAGTATTGCATAAGGCACCGTCAATGTTGAAGACCATGCTAATCCTACAGCAATCATAGGAATTAAAAGCAAGGTGTGAGATTTTATGAAGATGAGCGATAAAAAACCGACGCCTCCAATTACAAGGCAGAGCATATGGGTATATTTTCTGGTAATCCGCTTTGCAAGCATTGGCAATAAAAATGCAGTAATTGCAGATACGGCGCTGTACACCGTAAACATTACGCCAACCCAATCTCCCGCATCCTGGTATGCTTTGGAGGTCGTATCAACTGTGCCATAAGCGTTTTGAGCAATTGCAGGTGTGGTATAAATCCACATAGAAAAAAAAGCGAACCATGTGAAAAATTGTACTACGGCTAATTGTAACATTGTTGCCGGCATAGAGAAAATACCTTTTGTAATTTCCATAAGGCCCTTCCCAATTCCTTTTGTTCTGAGTTTTTCTTCTTCCCAGGTTTCAATATTTTCAGGAGGAAATTCATTGGTAGTTAAAACCGTCCACAGTACGGATGCAAGAAAAATAACAGCTCCTATATAAAAAGAATATTTTACTGAATCGCCGATTTTACCTGCAGGTGCGGTATTACTAATATGAAAAACATTTGTAAATATGTAAGGTAGCAAAGAAGCGATGACTGCACCAAGCCCGATAAAAAATGTTTGCGTTGCGAAACCGGTTGTTCTTTGTGAAGGCGGTAATTTGTCACCAACAAAGGCCCTGAAAGGTTCCATAGAAATATTAATAGAAGCATCAAGCACCCATAATAATAATGCCGCCATCCAAAGCACACTTGCCTGCGGCATTAAGAATAATGCAATTGACGAGAGCACTGCACCTACAAAAAAGAAAGGCCTCCTTCTACCCCATCTTGGATGCCACGTACGATCGCTTAAATACCCGATTATCGGTTGAACTAAAAGACCCGTTAATGGTGCGGCCACCCATAAAAATCCAATTTTGTCAATTTCTGCTCCGAGTGTTTGAAATATGCGGGACACATTCGCATTTTGTAATGCGAAGCCGAACTGTATTCCAAAAAAACCAAAACTCATGTTTAATATCTGCCGGAAAGTTAGCCTTTTCTGGGGCGAGCTAAATTGAGATGACATAGCAATCGTTTAGTAAAATATGTGTGTAATAATTACACATTGCTAAAATACAATAATTAAGGAACTGAAAATGTTTTTTCATTCAAGCGTAAATCCGTCCGGCACAATTGCACCTTTTTTTATCACAACAATGCCATCTTTAACAGTATAAAGAGAGTGATCGCTATCTGCAAGGTGACTTCCTCCGTTTATTCTAACGTTGTTGCCTATACGACAATTTTTATCAACTATTGCGTTATTGATATGACAGTGATCGCCAATTCCCAGTTTCGGTAATCCACGCTCGGCAGCATAGGCCATTTCTTCAAGTGTTTCGTAATAATCACTGCCCATTAAATAACAATTAGTAACCACAGAACCAAGTCCTATTCTCATTCTTATACCTATAAGGCAACTTTCAATACGCTCGCCGTGAATGATACAGCCATCTGCAGCAAGTGTTTTTTCCATGTAAGATCCGCTTATTTTGGCAGGGGGAAGCATTCTTGCCCGGCTATAAACTTTTTTTGAATTATCAAAGAAATTAAATGGTGGAATGTCTTTCGTTAAAGCCAGGTTTGCTTCAAAAAAAGAGGAAATATTTCCAATATCTGTCCAATAACCATCATATTGAAAACTGAATACGCTATGATCTTTCATCGACGCAGGAATAATTTCTTTCCCAAAGTCCGTAGCATCTTTATGACGGTTTTGCAAAAGTTCAAAAAGCACTTCTCTTTTAAAAAGATAAATGCCCATAGAAGCCAAATAATTTCTACCCAGGTTTTGCATGGTGGCGCCCGTATCGCTTAACCAGTCTGGAAGCTTATCATATCCTGGCTTTTCAATAAACGAAGTTATTTTTTGTTCATCATTTGATTTGAGAATGCCGAATTCTGTCGCTTCTTTTTCAGTAACCGGTATCGTCGCGATAGTAATGTCTGCATTGTTTTTTTCATGATTTTGAAACATCTCCCCAAAATCCATTTGATATAATTGATCGCCCGATAAGATGAGCACATGTTCAAAATCGTTATTTTGTATATGGCGTAAAGATTGGCGTACTGCATCTGCTGTACCCTGGAACCACTTCGGATTATCAGGTGTTTGCTCGGCCGCCATTATATCTACAAAACCAGTGCTGAAAGCGCTAAATTGATAGGTATTCTTAATGTGCTTATTCAGAGAAGCGGAGTTGTATTGAGTCAAAACAAACATTCTATTGATACTTGAATTGATGCAATTTGAAATTGGAATATCAACGAGCCTGTATTTGCCGGCAATTGGTACTGCTGGCTTGCTCCTGCTGGCTGTAAGCGGATAAAGCCGGCTGCCAGCACCGCCTCCAAGAATTACTGCTACTAATGATGTACTGATCGACATAATTAAAATATTTAGAAGTTAAAGAATTTTATATTTATAAATTCAGAGAAATTAAATCAATTTTTCAACACAATCGTTCTCTCATACAATACAAGTTAAAGAAGCTATTCCGTAAAATTTCTCAATATTAAATCAATCTATTCAATCATTAAGAATTATACAAATTAATGTAAACCTTTGCGCTTTTTTCCCAGCTATTATCAATACGCATAATGTGTTTCCTAATTGCGGTTATACGTTCCCGTTGTTCATATAATTCAACAGCACGATGAACAGAAAAAGTAATGTCCCAAACGGTCGCATTATCAAAGCAAATCCCGTAGCCGCCCTCATCTCCAAAATCTTTTACTGTGTCTTTCAATCCGCCGGTATTTCTTACAATTGGAATAGTTCCATACCTCATGGCATACATTTGGTTTAATCCACAAGGCTCCACGCGGCTTGGCATTAGTAAAAAATCAGCGCCGGCATACATTTGATGGCTTAATTTCTCGTTATAACCTATCTGCGCATTATAATATCCCAGGAAATGACTTCTTAAATTTTGAAGTTGATGTTCAACGGCCGGATCTCCGCTTCCTAAAACGAGGAAATTCATTTTGCCTTCCATGTGATAAATTGAATCACTTATTGCTGAGGGCAAAAGATCCGCAGCTTTCTCACCTACCAACCTTCCTATAAAAACAATTAGAGGTTTCGCATCGTCAAGATTAAATTGGTCGCATAAAACTTTTTTGTTCGCTGCTTTTTTGCTTTTGAAATGATCATCACTGAATTGCTCTTCTATATAAGTGTCTGTTTCCGGATTCCAAACATCTGAATCAATGCCATTTAAAATGCCAATACATTTCCCTCTTTCATAATCAAATAATTTTTCAAGGCCGTTTGCATCATACCTCAATTCTTCCAAATAACCGGGACTAACGGTTGAAACTTTTGCCGCACATCTTATACCACATGCAAGCGGGTTAATGGTATCTTCCCATTCAAGTAAACCAGATTTCCATTTATCCCAATCAGGAATATAATTCGATTTCCCCCAATCCATCCAACCCTGGTATTGCGCATTGTGTATGGTGAGAATGGTTTTAATATTAGACAAATGGCGGTAAGCATAACAATGCTGCATCATAAAAGGTATGAGGGCTGCCTGGTGATCATGAACGTGAACAATGTCTGGCTGATGATTCCATGTACTTAACCAATCCACTACGGCTATTTGAAAGGCAGTAAATCTTAAAGAATCATCATCATAACCGTAAATTTTTTCTCTATCAAGTATTCCATAAATATCCACCAGGTAAAGATCAAATCCCGTAACATTATTTGATTCCTTAATAATGGTATAATCAAACCAATAATTCGCTACTCCAAATGCGCCTTTATGAACTACATCGAAACTATTTTCATATAAAAATTTTGTACGATACATGGGCATTACTACTTTAGCAATGTGCCCCAGGTTATTTTGATATTTAGGTAATGCGCCAACTACATCACCGAGGCCGCCTGCTTTTGCAACGGGATAACATTCAGCACTTACATGAATAATTTCCATACCTTAAAATTATTTTGTCAAATTAACAATCATTTTCTTATTAAAAAATTAATAATGAAAATTCATACCTTAAAAAAATTCCCTACTTTCATTTTTAAAATAGTAAACGATGGCTACTCCTTCTATGAATTATTCGGCTCCAAAAGTAACAGGCGGCAAATTTCAGCCTACGAATTATGGAGCCCTTAGTACTTTGGTAACGGTTTTTTTCTTCTGGGGATTTATTGCTGCCGGTAACAGTGTCTTCATACCATTTTGTAAACATTATTTTCAATTAGATCAGTTTCAAAGCCAGTTAATTGATTTTGCATTTTACCTGGCATATTATCTTGGTGCCCTCGCTTTATTCGCTTATGGCTCATTTGGAGGAAAAGATTTGGTAGCGAAATGGGGTTATAAGCAAAGTATCGTTTATGGATTGCTTTTTTCCGCCCTGGGCGCAATAGCGATGATTATAGCTGTAAACGCAAATACATTTACAGGAATGTTGGTAGGCCTTTTCATTGTTGCACTGGGCTTTTCTTTACAACAAACAGCAGCACAACCTTTTGCTATTTCACTTGGCGACCCAACCACCGGAACAAGCCGTGTTAACCTTGGCGGAGGAATAAATTCCTTTGGAACTATGATCGGGCCACTTATTGTTGCCTTCGCCTTATTTGGAACTACAGCCACAATTCCTGATGAAAAAATTGCATCGCTTGGTCTTAGTAAAGTGATCGTTCTTTATTCCGGCGTGTGTATACTTTTTATAGGAGCTGCTGCGCTGTTTTATTTTTCGAAAAAAGTGCCTTCAGGTATTTCCACTGAAAAAACGGAGAAGGCCAACAAAGCTCTTTATTCTTTATTAATAATGACGGGTCTCTTAATTATAATGTTTGTACCGGTTTTTAATAGTTATAAAACAGATGCAGCAACTTTAGCCATTGCAGAAAGGCATGATCTTGAGACTTACCGCATGAAGTGGCTGTTCGGAGCACTTGCAGTTGTTGTAATTGGTTTATTGGTTTCTAACATGAGTGCTAAGAAAAATCCGGAAGGTTGGGGCGCTATGAAATATCCGCAATTGGTTTTAGGCATGTTGGCACTTTTCGTATATGTTGGTGTAGAAGTTACCATCGTAAGCAACCTAAGCGAACTATTGAAACAACCTGATTTTGGTGGGTTTCAATCTTCACAAGCTGCGGTATTCGTTTCGATGTATTGGGGTAGTTTGATGATTGGAAGGTGGGTTGGATCAATTTCCGCTTTTGATCTGAAACCTGCGACCAAGCAGATTCTTACTTTTGTTGTTCCTTTGATTGCATTTGCTATTGTGCTCGCAGTTAATGCACTTTCAAAACACGATATAAATATTTTATACTATTATATTGTATGTGTGCTTATTCAGATTGGAGCTTTTTATGTTAGCAATAATAAACCAGCTCGTACGCTATTGATTTTTGGAATGCTGGGCATGATTTCTATGTTGATAGGATTATTTTCCACAGGCACCATCGCCATATATGCATTTTTAAGTGGAGGCCTGTTTTGTTCAATTATGTGGCCATCTATTTTTGCTTTATCAATTGCTGGTTTGGGGAAATATACTACGCAAGGCGCGGCATTTTTGATTATGATGATATTAGGTGGAGGAATAATTCCTCCAATCCAGGGCAAATTAGCCGACTTTCTCCAATCAAAAAGCGATATTGTTGGGTACGGAATTCATCATTCTTATTGGGTTCCTGTAGTTTGTTTCGCTTATATTACCATCTTTGCATTTGTAGTAAAGGGAATTTTAAAAAGGCAAGGAATCGATTACGATACTGTTATAGATGAAAGCGCCGAAGCTAGTGCTCCCGAAGGGGCGCTTGAAGCATTACCTGCTTAATATATTTAAAAAAGTGTAAATTATAATATGGAATCACCATTGGAATATGCGATTGGTATTGATGTGGGCGGAACCAACACGAAATTTGGAATTGTTAATCATCGCGGTGAAATCTCCAATCGCGGAGATATCTCTACTACGAAACATACCAATATTGAAGATTTTATTGACCAATTATTCGACGAGCTTAAACCAGCAATAAAAGACATTGGAGGCGATGAGCTTATTAAGGGTATAGGCGTTGGGGCACCCAATGGAAACTATTATAATGGAACAATTGAGTACGCTCCAAATCTTCAATGGACGGGAGTTATTCCACTGGCAAAACTGATTAGCAAAAAATTTAAAAAACCATGCACATTAACCAATGATGCGAATGCCGCTGCTGTAGGAGAAATGATGTATGGCGCCGCTCGGGGAATGAGGGATTTTATAATGATCACTCTTGGCACAGGAGTAGGCAGCGGCATTGTTGCTAACGGCCACCTGATTTATGGGCATGACGGTTTCGCCGGGGAACTCGGCCACACTATAATAAGGCCTGGCGGACGTTTACATGCCGGGACAGGAATGAAAGGAAGCCTTGAAACATACGCTTCTGCAACGGGAATTGCCTTTACGGCAAAGGAATTACTGGATGAAAGAAAAAGCGAAGAGAGCTTGTTAAGGAATATTCCTCAGAAAAAAATTGATGCAAAAGCTGTGTATGAAGCGGCCGCAAAAGGCGATAAAATTGCCAAAGAAGTTTTCAAATTTACCGGGCAAATACTGGGCGAAGCATTGGCAAATTTTGTAATGTTTTCTTCTCCCGAAGCCATAATTTTATTTGGCGGTGTTTGTAAAGCTGGCAAAATGTTGATGGATCCTGTCAAGAAAAATATGGAAAAGAACCTTCTTCCTATTTACCAGGATAAAATAAAATTATTATTTAGTGAGTTGAAGGAATCCGATGCGGCCATACTTGGAGCAAGCGCCCTGGTTTGGGAAATCAAGCCTGAGACCATTTAAAATCAATTTTTATTCATTTACAAGAGGAATGTTTGAAAATGCTTCTCTGAAATTGAGAGTTAATTTTTGAAGTTATTATCCATTCAATTCCCATTGGCTTCTGCCCCATCCTGCGATTACATGTTTGTCAGAATGATAGGATGAACGAACGAGCGGACCGCTTTCAACATAGTCAAATCCAAGTTCATAACCTATATGCCTATACGCAGCAAATTCGTCGGGATGAACAAATCTATTTACTGATAAATGCTTTTTTGATGGTTGCAGATATTGTCCAATTGTAATAACATCCACATGGCTTTCTCTTAAATCACGCATCGTTTGAATTACCTCATCTTTTTCTTCGCCAAGCCCAAGCATGATGCCGCTTTTAGTGCGCATGCCGCCATCTTTTAAAATCCGCAATGTCTCCATGCTGCGCCAATATTTTGCCTGAATTCTAACGGTGCGGGTTAAACGCTCAACGGTTTCAATATTATGACTCACGACATCAGGTGCGGCGTCAATAATTCTTTGAATATTTTCTTTTTCAGCTTTAAAATCCGGTATAAGTGTTTCCAGCGTTGTTGAAGGATTTAACGCCCGCACGGCTTTAATTGTATTATACCAAATTATCGATCCACCGTCTTTTATTTCATCTCTGTCAACAGAAGTTATAACCGCATGTTTTACTTTCATAAGATGGATTGCCTCTGCAACGCGCTGGGGTTCATCCCAATCAACAGCCAAAGGCCTTCCCGTTGCTACAGCACAAAAGCCGCAACTCCTTGTGCAAATGTTTCCCAGGATCATAAATGTTGCAGTACCTTCTCCCC
>JBDTKB010000363.1:0-4813 GCA_039935555.1 Ginsengibacter sp.
ACGCCATCTATAACATACAGGGGTTGGTAATTACCAGTAACTGTACTGATTCCTCTTATTATAACTGAAGCTCCTGCACCCGGTGCCCCGCTGGTTTGTGAAACATAAACGTTAGGTGATTTGCCTTGCAGAGCTTCATCCAATGTAACGTTTACTGTTTTTTCTAATTCCTTACTGCTAATCGTTCCTACAGCGCTACTGAGGTCCGATTTTTTTGTTTTGCCATAACCAATCACCACAACGTCCTGCAAGTTGCTGTAGTCTTGGGTAACACGTACATTTATTGTATTTTCTCCGGCACCTACTTTAACTTCCTTCGCTTTATATCCTACATAAGATATAACAAGTATATCACCTGTTTTGGCGTAAATGCTAAATGCTCCACCCTCACCGGCACTCACGGAATTTTGCGTACCCTTTACTGAAACGGTGGCACCGGCTATTGATGATTCGGAAACATTGGCTGTTATTTTACCCTTGATAATCCGAATCCCTTGATCCTGGGCTGATAGTTGAGTTAGGGAAAGAAAGAAAGCAAGAATGGCCCATAACAGGGACTTGGTAATTCCATTGGGTTTGAATTGTCTCATACAAAGCAATTTTGTGTTTAGTAAAAAAAATTTTAAATATAACTAATCTTTATTACGGGCTTTGGGTAAATAAGAGTTAGCGTTGCTATCGTTAAAAATTAGAAAGCCGTTAGTTGCTTCCAATCTGGAATTGAAATTAGACGATTAATAAAGAAACAAGGGCGTCAAATGTTTATTAAAGGGTATTTAAATGTTAACTTAATGTAAAATTCGTTCGAGAAAGCCTATGAATTTGATAAAAAAGGTCTCTCATAAAAACTTTTCCAAATTTATTGCCTTTGATTAACTGAATTATTGGATTTTGAAATAGAGGTGCAAATTTCGTATGACTTACGATGTTTTTTACCCTGAAATAATCTGCTCATTCTCCTGCTCCTTTTTTTTCTTTGCCTGGTAGGCAGAAGGCAATATATTAAAAGATGCTTTAAAAAATTTTGAAAAATATTTGGGATCGTTGAAGCCAACTTCGTAAGCTATTTCTGAAATGGTAAGATCGCTTTTTTCTAACAATTGCATGGCCCGTTGCAACCTGATAAATTTGATAAATTCCAGGGGGCTTTTCCCGGAAAGGGCCAACATCTTCTTATAAAGTCCGACCCTGCTAATGTACAATTCGCGGCTCAGCTCTTCAACCGAGAAGTTGGGATTGGATATGTTCTTTTCAATTACTTCAATTGCACGATGCATAAACTTCTCATCTGGGGAATCCACATGTAAATCAGAAGGATTAGCATTTACCAATTTTTTGTAGGCCTTCCTCGCAGATTCCTGTTGGTTCAATATATTATTAATCTTCGAAAGCAGAATTTCAAAATTAAATGGCTTGGTCATATAATCACTTGCTCCTGTTTTAAGACCTTTTAATTCTTGATCTTCGCCAACCAAAGCAGTTAACAATATTACAGGAATGAATGAAGTGCGCTTATCATTTTTTATTTTCCTGCATAAATCAATTCCATTCATTTCGGGCATACTTACATCGCTTACTATAATATCCGGATGGCCTGAAAGAGTTTTTTGCCAACCGTCCTTGCCATTGCCGGCTTCTATAATATTAAAATATTGCTCCAGGTTTTCTTTTAAATAAAACCGCAACTCCTCATGATCCTCCACCAACAATATGGTTTGTTTTTGGGATATTTTTTGTTTTTGATTTTTTTTGGCTAAAATTTCGTCCGTATTAAAAGCCGCTTCATCAGCTATTTCGCTTGGTTCCTGATAAGACGCATCCGGATCGATTTGTTCCCCGATAATGTTTCCAATGTCATCGGCCTCCAATACTTTAAAGGGAAGTAACAATGTAAAGCAACTTCCAACATTTACTTCGCTTTTTACGGTAATAGATCCGTTATGCAGTTTCACAAATTCTTTTGTGATAGCGAGCCCGATACCACTTCCCTGGTTTACCATATTTTCGGGAATATCATTTTGAAAAAACCGTTCAAATATTTTTTCTTGTTTTTCCCGGGCTATCCCAATTCCCGAGTCAGATACCTTTATTTCAATCATAGTAGTCTCGCCCATTTCTTTAGCAGCATTTACCTCAACACTTACCTCGCCATCGCCATGCGTAAATTTGAAGGCATTTGACAAAAGATTAAAAAGTATCCGCTCTATTTTATCATGATCGAATTCAGTATAAAAAGTATCGATTGAACAGTTGAAAGAAAAAGCAATGTGATTTTTGGCAGCCAGATCGTTAAAGGAATAGGAGATTTCCCGAATGAACGCTATAATATTCCCTTTCGTCGGCTCAAGCCGGATTTCCCTCATCTCCATTTTCCTGAAATCTAATAACTGGTTTACAAGTTGGAGCAGCCTTTGCGCATTTCGTCGGATTACATGAAACTGTTGCTTTTGTAAAGGAGCAGATGCATTATTAATAATTTTATCTAAAGGGGTAAGTATTAAAGATAACGGGGTCCTCAACTCGTGGCTTACGTTAGTAAAAAACTTGATTTTCATTAAATCCAGTGCATGTATTCGCTGGGCTTCTTTTCTCTCATGTTCTATCGCGAATCGCATCCGGGTTCTTCTTAATATCATTTTCCTGGAGATGAAAGTGGTTGCTATTATTAATAAAGCGTACAATATATATGCATAGTTCGTTCGCCATAGTGGAGGCAGAATAATTATTTTAAGTGAGGTGCCATCGTTGCCCGACGTTCCATCATCATTAATTGTTCTCACTTTAAAGAGGTAAGTTCCAGGATCAAGATTGGTGTAAGTGGCTTTATGTGTTTTATCATCTGCGATAAACCATTCATTATTAAAACCATTCAACGTGTACGCATATTTAAGCTTGCTAATATTAAAAAAATTTAATGCGGCAAATTCTATAGCGAAAATATTTTCGTTGTATTTCAAGGTTATCTCCTTTGTTACGGAGATGGACTGGGGCAGAATTACATGCCGATCAAAATACTCGCCCACATTCACGCTTTTATTAAACATCTGCAGATCAGTAAGAACAAGTTTTGGATCAAAGTCGCTGTTGTTGATTTGCTCCGGATTAAATAAATTGAATCCGTTAGGACCTCCGAAAAAAATATCCCCACTTCTTGTACAATAAGCAGCGTACTCATTAAATTCCTTTCCCTGGAGGCCATCTGTCTGGTTGTAATTTCTAAATTGAAATAATAACTTCCCTGATTTAGCATCTTTACTAATAATCACATTTGACAAACCATTTGGTGTGCCTGACCAAATATTATGCTCCTTGTCTTCAACGATGGATAGAACTATATTATCTGCCAAGCCATTTTGTTTGCCAAGCGTGCTAAATTTTCCAGTTGCCGGATCGTAATAATTAAGGCCATCGCGCGTAGCTATCCATACCAATCCGCGACTGTCTTGCAAAAGAGCAATGGTATTATCATTGCTCAGGCTTGATGCCGTGGCCAAGGTGTCGTGATGAAAGTAATGGGTAAAATCATCTTTTTTTGGATCGAAAACGTCTACTCCATTTGAAGTGGCTATCCATATATCACCATTCTTTGCCTGTAGTAAATCGCCAACATATTTGGAATGTACGGAATGGTAGCCGGTCGCCTTGAAGTGGGTAAAGGAATTGGTTTTCCGCTCATACCTGTCAAGGCCCGATGAAAAAGTTCCGATCCATAGCCTTTTATCGGAGTCTTCCATAATTGACCAAATTGCATTGTCCGAAATACTTGCTGGGTTCTTGTCGTCATGCACATAATGCGTAAAGCGATTTCCATCAAAATGGTCGAGGCCGCCAAAGTAGGTCCCAATCCATAATGTATGCTTACTATCTATGCAAAGGCTTACTATAACATCGCTTGAAAGGCTGTTTTTATCTGAAGGGTTGTGCTGGTATTTTATAAACTTATCTGATTTTCTATCAAAATAAAGCAAGCCGCCACCGTTAGTGCCAATCCAGATATTTCCTTTTTCATCTTCCACGAATCTGTTGACATCATTATAGGACAAGCTATTTGGATCAGTGAGTTTGTGGCGATATAAAGGAAATTTAATTATACTCTTGTTGAAATAAGAAATACCTTTTTTAAAAGTACCAATCCACACAATGCCGCTATTATCTTTATACATCGAGTTGATGCTATTTTGAGCTACGCTGTAATTATCATCTTCACTATTCAAAAAGTACTTTATAGTAAAATCTTTCTTATCAAGAATATTAATTCCTCCATGATCCGTCGCAATCCATATCAAACCATCTTCACCCTGGGTCACACTTCTTACTACATCATTATTAAGACTATTTCTGTTATTGTCCTTTTTAATGTGAGTCAATTTTTCGGCAGAAGCATTGTAATAAAATACGCCTTGTGGTGTGCCAGAAGAATAGATCCATAAATCACCCTGCGAATCTTCAAACAACTTAAAATCATGAATTGTATTAAGTGTCTGTTTTTGCAACGCATTTGTGGCGAATGCAAGTTGGCCGCTTTTTGCATTTATCTTCCTTATCAGGCCAGTGTTATTTATCGTCCAAATGAAGCCATTGTCATCTATAGCAAAATCAGTTATGTTTTGTGCAACTCCGTTAGTGTTGTCGCTACCTGCGTCAGCGAGATGAGTCGTTTTTCCGGAGGAAGGGGAAAATTTATACAAGCCTGAGGTGGCCCCCAGAAAAAAGAAATCTCCTTGTGCATCTTTTCTAAGCCCCAATAACGCATCGTCGGGCACGCCCATACTTTTTAAAAAAGCCTGTGGATGTTTATCAAATTTCTCCGTTA
>JBDTKB010000364.1:0-8105 GCA_039935555.1 Ginsengibacter sp.
AACATTGCCTGCACCATTTCCGTTTTGATGCGATAATGCAATGCCATAATTATTGAGTCTTTGCTGGGGAAATAATGATAGATCGTGCCGGAAGCAACGCCTGCCTTTTTTGCGATCAAACTGATAGGCGTTCCATGAAAACCGTTATCCTTTATAAGCTCAAGAGTGCTTTTTAGAACGGCTTCTTTTTTATCATTGATTTCCGATTGAACGATCATTCGGTATGCAAGATAACCACTTATAAAATGTAAACCTTCTTCCGAAAAACTATTTTTCACAAAAGAAGTTTAATTACCCTTCAATGACAAACTCATTTTTTTGAATTCAAAATCAATTCTTTTATTTTTTTAAACCTTTCATTAAAAAAATATTGAGCAGGAATTTATAACAGATATAAAAAAAATAAATTTAAATGCTTGCATTTTAAAAAGGTGTAGTCTATTTTCGTATTCCATCCCGTTTCCCTAATAAAAAATTTCCACTTATACCTTTGACTTCACAAAGTTTTTTAACTGGCTTTGGATCGCATCCTGATTAATTACTCCTTATTTTTTAAGACTTCACTTCTTGAAAGTTTTCAAGCGGGTGTACAGTTTATTGTTTAGAATTTATTGTTGAATTTTTATTCAATCAGGTTTTATGGGTAATTATAATTCTAATATTTTTCATTGCAACAATGGCCCTCCTGATTGCCGCAACTGGCCTTTCAATTTTTTAATTGAATTGTTCAAAAGTTATGACCAAGGGTTCACTCGCTTATTTATTAAAAATTAAAAAAAATATTATGAGGACAAAAATTATATTTCAACTTAGTTTAATCATACTCAGCACAATCTTTTTTATATCATGCAAAAAAAATGGCCCGCATTTTTGCAATGGAGATGATACAATAGTTACTACAACAAAAGTGTTTGCCACAGGCCTCAACAATCCAAGGGGATTGAAGTTTGGCCCCGATGGAAACCTATATGTTGCAGAAGGAGGTGTTGGAGGAACCAATGCATCTGCCGGATGCGCTCAGGTAATACCCCCGGTTGGCCCATATACCGGAAGTGTTACCGGCAGCCGTATTTCAAAAGTTGATAACGCAGGTGTGCGTACCACATGGGTTGATAATCTTCCCTCATCAGTGAACAGCATGGGAGATATAAGCGGTATAGGCGATGTGGCCTTCATTGGGCATACGCTCTACGCAGTGATTACCGGAGCCGGTTGCTCTCATGGAGTGCCATCTATTCCTAATAGCGTTATTAAAATAAATTCCAATAAAACATGGTCCATTGTGGCGAACCTAAGTAAATTTATTATGGCGAATCCTACAAAGAATGAGGAGCCGGATGATTTTGAACCTGATGGAGATTGGTATAGTTTGATTAGTGTAGGTGGGGATCTCTATTCGATTGAAGCAAATCATGGAGAATTAGACAGAATAACAACTAATGGCAATATTAGTCGTGTAGTTGATATCTCTGCAACTTATGGGCACATAGTTCCAACTGTATCTGCATTTCATAATGGTGATTTCTATGTTGGTAATTTAGATACATTCCCAGCACCACATGGTGGGTCCAGTATTTATAAAATAACTCCGGGTGGACAAATCAGTGTTTTTGCAACCGGGTTTAACATGATACTTGGAGTTGTCTTTGATCAATTGGGTGGATTGTACGTGCTTGAAAATACTACTAACAATCCCTTTCCTACTCCCGGAACCGGCGATATTGTGAGGATTGATCCTTCAGGGTCAAGGCAGGTAATTGCCACAGGGCTTTTTCTTCCGACAGGAATAACCTTTGGCCCTGATGGGAATTTATATGTTTCCAATTGGGGATTCGGCCCACCCGCTTTGGGCGGAGGACAGATTTTGCAAATCAGTTTCAAATGTGATGCAATACGCGGCGATATGAAAAAATAAAAATATAAATATTTAGTGTGGATGGTTTTTTGTAAGTAATATTTATATTCTTGAAAACCCCTGCTACGGCGGGGTTTTCTGTTTATTCAAGATTTGAATGCAAATTTAATTTAAGAAGTTCATGCATGGATTCTTTCAACGGTTGATAAAGATTTTTAAAAACTTTGTAGGATTTTTTGTACATAATTTGATTGTTCTCATCGGGGATTATGGTAACAACAACTTCCTCTTTTAGTGAACTGTAATCCTTAATTAGCTGAGCAAATTTCATATAAAATATTGCCGCTCCAATCGACGATGCATCTTCAGTTTGTACCAGGCATAATTTTTTGCCACTGATATCTGCTAAAATCTGCATCCATATTTTTGACTGAACAAACCCACCACTAACATTAAGTTGTTTGATTTCCGCTGACGATAATTCGATTATTTCCAAAATATTTTTTAAAGAGAAACATATTCCCTCGAGTGCGGCTCTTAAAAAATGAGCCCTGAAATGATAGGATCTGATTCCAAAAAAAACACCGCTTGCCTCCCCATCCCACACCGGAGCACGCTCGCCATGTAAATATGGTAAAAACAAAAGGCCCTTACAACCAGCCTCAACCGATTCAACTTCCTTGAAAAAATCCTCATAATCTTTGTCATTTGGTTTGTCGTTATCCCAAAATGTTTTGAATAACCATTTTAAAACATTGCCTCCGTTGTTCACGGGTCCGCCGCTTATAAAGGTTTGCTTGTCGAGCACATAATTAAAAATCATTGCCTCATAATTAATAACGGGCTTTGCGCTGGCGATTCTTACTGCACCGCTCGTTCCAATTGTTATCGCGGCTATTCCCGGATCAATTGCGTTGCTGCCGATATTTGCGAGGCAGCCATCACTGGCCCCGATGCAAAAGTTAATACCAGCCGGAAGGCCCGCCGTATCAGCCAAAGACGAGCTGATATTTTTTCTGCAGAAATCTGTAGAAACAATTTCCGAAAGTTGGGCGGGATTAATTCCACAAAAATCAAGTGAGGGTTTATTCCAACTGAAATTTTGAATATTAAATAAACCAGTCGCTGAAGCAATTGAATAATCTATTTCATAAACTCCAAATAAACGGAACCAGATAAATTCCTTAATGGAAATGAATTTATTTGCATTTTTAAATATTCCAGGTGCATTTTCTTTAATCCACTTTATTTTACATAGTGGCGTCATGGAATGGATAGGGGTGCCTGTAACGGTATAAATGTTTTCCGCTTTGGAAGAATTTCTGAGGTCTTCTGCAATTTTTTCACTCCGTGTATCTTCCCAGGTAATTAAAGGTGTAATTGGAATATTTTTCTGATCAATAATTATTAAACTATGCATAGCGCAGCTAATACTAACGGCGCCGGGTACCCGTTTTAATTGTGCAATTACTTTGGTTATGCAATCAAGAAAGGCCTTCCAAATTACTTCAGGGTCTTGTTCTGAAAAGCCGGGTTGCGGGCTATTCGTCTTGTAAAATATTTGTGAAACGGCGATTGCCTTTCCTGCATTGTTTATAGCAACAGCCTTTGCGCTTCCTGTACCAATATCAACGCCAATCACATATTGCTCCATTCCTGTAAATTGTAATATCAAAACTAATCCAATCTAACACATCAAATTACATTGTAAATGTTTATTTGGTTTCCTTAATTATCTTCAAACCCTTTGTCCATCGCACGATTTCATTTAATAAACTATCAAGAGATTTCTCCATAATTTCATTCGGCACCAATTTACCTTCTTTAATAAATTGTGTAAAAAATGGAAGGTGAACACCGGTTGATAAAGGAACCATAATAAAAGTTGACAAATCGGATTTAAGACTATTACTTGCCCTTGTACCCGCTGATACGCCTCCATAACTTACAATGCCCGCTGCTTTATACCCCCATTCTTTATATAAATACTCTAAGGCATTTCTTAACGGCGCCGGATAATTGTAATCATATTCTGCGGTTACGAAAATAAAAGCATCGGCATCGTCAATGGTAGCGCTCCATCTTTTCGTATGTTCATATTCATATTTTTGCAAAGAGGGATGATTGGGTTCATCCATCATTGGTAAATTAATTTCCTTAAGATCTAATACTTCTACAGAAAAGTTTTCATGCTTTCTTGCCTTTTCCGCAACCCAATCTGTAATAATGGGGCCCTTGCGGCCTTGTCTTACGGAGGAAGTAATTATTTTTAATTTATACATTGCAGGTGATTTAAGATTAAAATTCCTGTTGCAAAAGTAAAGCCATTAATTTTTGTTTTTTTTAAATATACTTTTGAGAAACGATTTAATCTTTTAAAATAAATCATTTACCTGCTTAACTAAAGAGCGTGATGTCATATAAATTTAGTATTGCAATTAAAATTTATGTTTAGAAAAACCATTGCAAATAAAATAGAAGGTGATAAGAATGAATTTCGCTTTCGCGGCCATGAGGTAAAACGTATTGAAGCTTTTAGTGATGCGGTTTTCGCCTTTGCTGTTACACTGCTCATAGTAAGTCTTGAAGTGCCAAAAAGCTATGAAGAACTATTAATTACGATGCGCGGCTTCTTTGCATTTGGTATAAGTTTTATCCTCTTGATGCTTATCTGGTATGAGCAAAATATATTTTTTAGGCGTTATGGTTTGGATGATTTACTAACGATTATTTTAAATTGTACGTTGATTTTCCTTGTGCTATTTTATGTGTATCCCCTAAAATTTTTGTTTACACTTGTATTTAGTCAGCAGATTTATGGCGAGGCCCAGTCACCCTTTCTCATTAAACCGGCAGAACTTCCGCAACTCATGGAGATATATGCCACAGGGTATATATTAATTTACTTTCTTTTCTCTTTAATGTATTTACACGCGCTAAGAAAAAGAGTGCAATTGGAATTAACCGAAAGGGAAATATATGATAGTAAAACAAAAATCTACAAAAATTTAATTCTTATTTCAATAGGTATAATTTCTATTGTAGTTACATTAAGCGTAAGGCCGGAGCAGTCTGGCTTCGGGGGTTTTGTATATTTTTTAATCGGACCTTCCTTCTCTATATATTTTCGCTATAGAAACAGGAAAAGAAAAAAATTATTTGCGGCAAACACGGAACACAAAAAAACAATAGACTAAATAAAAGTTGATTCAATAAATTAGACACACATAAAAGAATACTATGAAAAAATTCGCTTTCATGCTGATGGTAAATTGTTTTATGATTTCATTATCATCAAAATCACAATCAAATGGTTGGGTAAATTTGTTTGATGGCAAAACTCTTGACGGGTGGCAAAGACTTGCGGGTGATGCAAAATACACTGTGGAAAATGGAATGATCGTTGGCACAACTGTTTTAAATTCCGGCAATACATTTCTTGCTACAAAAAAAGAATATCAAAATTTTATTCTTGAGCTTGACATTAAAATTGAAAGTTTGAAAGGAAATTCTGGCGTACAAACAAGAAGTCATTTTGATCCTGCAGGACATGCAGGCAAAGGCCTTGTTTATGGAAGGCAAGTGGAAGTAGATCCATCTGCGCGCAAATGGAGCGGTGGTATTTATGACGAAGGAAGGAGGCAATGGTTATATCCGCTTACGCTGAATACAAAGGCACAAGATGCTTTTAAAGTGAAAGAATTTAATCATTATAAAATTGAATGTATTGGAAATGAAATGAAGACCTGGGTAAATGGAATTCCCGTTGCTTACCTTGTTGATACTATTGATCAAAAAGGTTTTATCGCTTTGCAAGTGCACCAGATAGGCGATGAGGCCGAAGTAAATAAAAATATATATTTCAAAAATATACGCATCAAAACGTCAAATATTCAACCGTCTTCATTTCCTCCCGGCGTTTATGTAGTTGATTTTGTTCCCAACCATCTTACCAGTTACGAAAGACAAAGCGGATGGAAATTATTATTTGATGGAAAGTCATCAGACGGTTGGCGGGGCGCTTATAAAAAAACTTTCCCGAATAAAGACTGGAAGGTAAATAACGGAACAATAACCGTGTATGAATCAGAAGGTAAGGAAGGTGGGGAAGGTGGTGATATTGTTACAACGGGTGAATATAAATCTTTCGATCTGTCGTTTGAATTTAAATTAACGCCTGGCGCCAACAGTGGCGTAAAATACTTTGTGACGCTTGCCGAAAATAATACTGGTTCTGCAATTGGGCTTGAATACCAGGTGCTCGATGATTCATTACATCCGGATGCAAAATTGGGTAGAAACGGCGATCGCACTTTGGCGTCTTTGTATGATTTAATACCATCTAATAAACCAAAATCTTTAATTCGCCCGATTGGCGAATGGAATACCGGGCGCATCGTTGTGTATCCGGATAACCACGTTGAGCATTATCTAAACGGGATAAAAGTTTTGGAATATGTAAGAGGCTCAAAGGAGTTTAAAGACCTTGTTGCTATAAGCAAATTTAAAGTATGGAACAATTTTGGTGAGGCGCCTGAAGGCCATATACTATTGCAGGATCATGGCAATACTGTCAGCTACAGAAGCATAAAAATTAAAAGTCTAAAATAATAATTATTATATAATCACTTACACGTGACCGTTAGTTACTAACGCCGGAATTACTTTCTTTTTAAAATTATTTTTCGGGAACGATTACGTAACTATTTTCTTCATCAATAAGTTGTTGTGGTAAATTTGGCCTGTTACAGGCTATTTCTATAACACCTTAATTTGAAACGAATGCATCTGGTTATCTCCCAAAAAGGAATTTTTACGCGCTACATAATAATTTTTTTTTATTAGTTAGCATTTTGCAAATTGTAAATGCTCAGCAAAAGGACGCAGAGTGGTATCTCAAAAATGCTCCTTTTAAAATGCCAGGTATAACGGTGCGGCTTTTTCCCGATAAATATTTTTCAATAAAAGATTATGGCGGCGTTAACGACGGGCAAACTCTTAACACGCTGGCACTTCAACTTTCTTCAAGGAAGATTCTCTTATAATTAATTCCGTATCCAGGAATCGGGTTTCAAAATCAACAACAGGCCTTTTACTTTCAATAATTTGAATTAAAAGTTCGGTTGCACTTTGCCCTATTTCAAATGCTGGTTGCCTTACTACCGTTAGTGGCGGATCAAAAAGTTCCCCGACTTTAGTGTTTGTAAAACCCGTAAATCCTACCTCTCTTTTTGGCTTCAATTTTTTTAACAACCCGAAACACAAGGTGGTTATCCTGTCGCTTGCAGTAAAGATGGCGTCAGGTTTTGTTTTTCCTTTAAACAATTCCTTTAAAGCTTCTTCTATCTCTTCAATCACCATTCCGCCTCGGTTACAATATTTAATGAGTGATTCATTAAAAGGAATATTGTGCTTTGCCAGCGCGTCAGTATATCCATTTAAGCGTTCTGTGGTGATAGATAAAGATGGCGAGCTGGTTATGTGTGCAATCTTTTTAAAACCCTGGTGAATTAAATGTTCCGTTGCGTGCATCGCACCCAAATAATTGTTGGCGGTAACTTTATGCGTATCAATTTCATCTGTGATCCGGTCAAAAAAAACTATGGGTAATCCTTTATCGTGAAGTTCTTTTAAATAGGTGAGATCCACAGTTTCACTCGATAATGAAATTAATAATCCATCAACTGACCTTGATGCATGATGTTCAACGTTTACTTTTTCTCTTTCTGCTGATTCGTGGCTTTGAGTTATAATAACATGATAGCCCCGGTTGTAGGCAATTGACTCAATGCCGTTGATGGCCTGCGAAAAGAAATTATTGGCAATTTCACTTACAACAACTCCTATCGCCCGGCTTCTTCTTTCTTTTAAACTTAATGCAATCGGGTTAGGGCGATAATTTATTTTCTCCGCATATTCAAGCACTAACTTTTTTGTTTCTGCACTTATTTCATAACTGCCTCTTAAGGCTCTTGAAACTGTTGAAGTGGAAAAATTCAAAGCTTTCGCAATATCTTTTATGGTAACTGGTTCAAATCTCACTATAACAAATTGGCCTTCCTCATTAAATATTTGTATAAATTTTAATCATAAAATTTCCATATAAAAATAACTATTTTCCCGCAAGCTAAGCGTAAATAAAAATTTGCAAACATTCCCGAAAACGTTGCGCATAGCCGCCTTATCTCCTATATTTTTGTCACTATTTTGTTGACAAACTTTCTAGATCAGCATCCATAATTTTTTGATT